>NZ_LJOU01000041.1:0-46972 GCF_001672085.1 Anabaena sp. AL93
CAGATGGCTTATTTGTTGGCTTCCACACCCACCCAGAAATGAATTTCCGGGCTAATAGCGAAAGTAAACTAAAGTTTACTCAAAAATTTCTGGGTTATTTAGTCATCAAAAGACAACTTCTGCTATTAAGTAGGTGAACACAATAAAACCAAACTGTGTAAAGAAATGTAAAATCGCCCAAACCCTCTTCACTCTTGCCTCTTGCCTCTTGCCTTTTGCCTTGCCATAACGACAATTTTCAACGCTCACCTACTTAGACTGGGAATTCATTCCCAGGCGGGCTATGGGTTTTACGTTAAGTTGACACCAATGAAGCTCTTGCTTTACCCCTACGTTTAGAATCAAACAATCAAGCCGTTTTGAGTATAATACACAAATTAAAGACTGAAATCCTACTTAATGAACAACACACCAATTATTCTTTATAGACAAGGAAATGCCAATTCCCCCAGAATGGATAATGTTCGCCCTGATAAAGATATTGCTTGCTATGATCAGGATGGGGAAGTATGGGTTATGACTACTTTAGCAGATGGGGAATCAACAGGGGGAATATCAACATTTGCTAATCCAGGTTATGGTAAAAATTGGTGGCAATTACAAGCAGGAACAAAAATACCAAAACAGCTAGAATTATTTAATGACTATTATAATCGCTGGCTGTGGAAACCCATTCAAGATATGCCATTGGAGGATTATAAAAAATAATTACAACAGATAGGTACGTATTTCTCTAAAGTTAATTAATAATAGTTACAGTCATCATTGGAAGGAATTAGCTATGGATTTATCATTTAAAGATATCAAGTTCATGATCGAAGCTGTTGATAATTTGATGGTAAAATACCAAGAAAGAATCAATCAAATTGAAGACTCGGATGAATATGAAGATGAAGTTTCTGATCTAGGAAATGATATAATGTTTTTATCATCTCTTCGCAAAAAAATAGATGATAGTCTAAACGATAGTGTTAGTCCGCAAGTAAATACTTCTATTTTCACACCACTTTCTATTGGGAGGAGAAAATACAGTAAAGAGGAAATCCTAAAAGCCGACTCAAAGCAGTTAGAAGCAATAATAAAGGCATCAACCAATCACCCCACCGCACATATAAAGTCTGGGTTTGATGAGGATAAATAGCTTCACTCTTTCTTGGTAAGCCATACTCTTAGACCTCACAGATACAGCACTTCCCCATGTTATGAGGTACAAGAACCCCACCCCCAACCCCCTCCCCGCAAGCGATGAGGGGGTTATGATATACGTCATATAATTGGAAACGGCTGTAATTTTTATGGCTTACGCTACGCTATCCGTAAGTCCTAATTATTTTCAGGTGTGGGTGTTTCTGTGAGAGTTGGTTCTTCTGTTGGTTCTTCTGTTGGTTCGGGTTCTGGGGGATTTTCTGCGGTTAGGGTGAGTTGATAATCTACGGATTCTGAGGCTGTGGAAACAACAACAAATTCATAAAATCCTTTTTCTGGTAATGTTGCAGATATCGTCCGTGTTTGAGAGTCTTGTAGTAATGGGTTTTTCCCAGAGGGGGAATAAATTGAGAGTAAAACTTTTGAATTTGCTTCTAGTTTCACTTCCATATTTTGATCTTTGGCTAGTCCAACAATAAAAACTTTACCTTTTCCTGGTTGGAGAGTTCCACTCACTGTTTTACCTGTAGTGCCTTCAGGAAAGACTATTGTTTCCAATATGCTTTTGTCAAGAATGGCGTTAAGTTGATCATTGACAAATGCGTACCAAACTTGTCCAATGGGTTGGTTAATAAAACTTTTACTCTTTTGTTCGGGAAATTCACTGAAAAAAGCGGCATCACCTAAATCATATAAAGACCGACTACCAACGTTGATTTGATTGATTTGAGCTTTCCAGGTGGCACGTTCATCCCCAGTATAATTTCCCAGTTGACGGCGGGAGTCAGCAGTGATGGCTGTTAGCTTTTCTAGGACTTCGGCGGCGGTTTTATCCCATTCAGCTCGTAAATTTTCATCTTCTGGATTATCACTAAGAATACGCCCCTTTAAATTGGGATATTTTTCCCGGAAAAGTTGGTTTACTAGCTTAACATAAAATTGATAATTTATATCTAATTCTTCACGGCGATCGCTCAATTTTTGTTTGCGTTGTCTTTCTTCCGGTGAAAAAGTTACTTCTGTTTTTGCTGTTTCGGTGGAATGGGGACTGGGTAAAATTATCGGGTTATTTCCCTGTAAATTGTTGGTAGGGGTTTTAAGTTTTTGCCAATATAAATAACTCCCAATAGTCAGGAAAAAAACGAGAATCAAAACATTTTTTCCTGTCCAAATACCTGGTTGGGGAGGAGTGGGAATCATCACGGGTTCAGGAACGGGGATTTTCGGGGGAGAAATAGCAACTGTAGCAGATGTGGGGGGTTGAGTTTGCGGATAGCTAACAGATTGAGGGTTGAGGACTTGGAGAAGTTGACGGGCTGTTTGATAGCGTTGGTGTAACCCGCCGTAGGCATCGCTCGCAATTGGTGATAACATTTTGTCTATGATTTGTCCAAGTGCGGAACTGAGGCTGATTTCCCGTCGCCATTGCCAACTACAATTATAAGTATCAATTAATTCTTGGGGTTGTTTACCTGTCAGTAAAACTAACGTTGTGACGGCTAAAGCATATAAGTCACTGTGGGTGGACACCATACCAGTTTGCATCTGTTCTGGGGGTGCAAATCCTATTTTTCCTAACAAAGTGCCATTTGTGGGAGATGCTATTCCCCCTGTTTGGTAATATTGAGAGGCGACGGTGGCGGCTACTTGTTTAACACCTCCAAAATCAATTAATACTGGTAATTTATCACTACTCCGAAGCATTAAATTATCAGGAGAAATATCACGATGAATAACCCCCAGGGCGTGAATATATTCTAATACTGGTAAAATTTGCTGTAATAATTGGCGGATTTCTATTTCTGTAAATTTTAAACCCTGTTTTTGCCGACTATTTAATAAGGAATTATAAGTTTCACCATCTATATAATCTTGAACTAGAAAAAGACTTTCTTTCCCTTGTAAGTTGATCCGTAATAGTTCCCGAAATCGGGGAATTTGAGGATGTTGTAATTTGTAAAGTACACTTGCTTCTCGCTGAAAAAGTTCTTCGGCTTTTTGGACAATGTAGGGAGTTTGTACCTGGGGAAAAAATTCTTTTAAAACACAAGCTTCTCGAAAGCGGTTAAGGTCTTCTGCTAAGTAGGTTTTGCCAAATCCTCCTTGACCAATTTGCCGAATAATAACATAGCGATCGCCTAAAGTTTGTCCCGCTTGAATACCTTGATTTCTAGATGTCAGTACGCTGCCAATTCTGTCTCCACATTGGAGACAAAACCTACTACCCGACGGATTTTTATGCCCTTGAGAACAGTATATATTAGTCATTAGTCATTGGTCATTGGTCATTGGTCATTGGTCATTGGTCATTGGTCATTGGTCATTGGTCATTGGTCATTGGTCATTGGTCATTGGTCATTGGTCATTGGTCATTGGTCATTGGTCATTGGTCATTGGTCATTGGTCAGTTCTGACAAATTACCTATTACCCATTACCCATTACCCATTACTTATTTTCTACTTTATCAGATGCGATCGCATACCAGATTTGCAGAAAAGTTTTTTGATTTAGTTTCCCGCGTTCCTGACCAGGAAACAACGGGTCAAAGGTCTGATATGTATCTGCACGTAAATCCTGAAAAGATTTATAATTACCTAATTTTCCCGCTTTGGCTAACTGTTCCCAGCGTTGGGAATCCTGTTGACTATAACTACCTATTTTCTTTCTAGCAGGTTCACTTAAATTAGCCTTTTCTAGATTATTTAATAACTTATTAGCGATCGCATTCCATTGTGATCTCAAAGCTGCGTCTTCGGGGTTTTGAGTTAACTTGCGGTTGTTTAATTCTGGTTTTTCGGCATAAAAAACTTCATTAACGGTATTAGTAAAAAATGCCGGAGAAATTTCTAACTGTTGTAGACGACTAAACACCTGTTGAATAGTGCGATTAGTTTGATTTTTTTCATCTTTAGAATCATGCTTAGATGGGATTTTGGGAAGTTCAACTTGCGGAACTTTAATTGAGGTTATTCCCTTAACTGCAAAATTTCCTAAAGCAAACATACCCGCACCTGTTGACAACATTACCGTAGTCATAATAAAGCTAACCATAAAAGGACGCAACCATTTTGGCATGGGTATTTTCTGAACAAACAAACTTGTCTGATTGTGGACACCACCATGAATACTGCGAACCCGCTTTATTCCTGGTGCTACCACCTGTGTTTTCAACTTAGTAATATAGGGATTGGGATTATTGTTAGAAGTTTGCATAATCTGTGGTGTAGATGAGGTAGATGGTAAAGGTAAATCTTTAATAACTTGTTCGGCTTTTTGATAGCGATCGCTCGGCTTATATGCCAACATCTTTTTTAAGACAGTCTCTAATTTGGGACTAACCTTAATTTCCTTACCCCAAAGCCAAACCCCATTAAAGCTATCATAAAGTAAATGTGGTTCTTTCCCCGTCATTAATACCAAAGCCGTCACCCCTAACGCATAAAAGTCACTGTTCTTATAAACTTTTCCCTGAAGTAACTGTTCCTCTGGTGCGTATCCCTTCTTACCTAACAAAGTCGCATTGACAGCCAATTGTGTCCGCCAAAAACCCTGAGAAGCTGGTAACTGTTTAACCCCTCCAAAATCAATCAATACGGGCAAATTATCACTTTGGCGCAAAATCAAATTATCCGGGGAAATATCGCGGTGAACTATATCTAAAGAATGAATATAAGTTAGCACAGGCAGAACATTATGTAGTAAATTAATTACCTCCTCCTCACTAAAAGACTGTCCTTGACCCCGACGCTGTTCAAATAATTGGTCATAATTATCACCCTCAATATAATCTTGCACCAAAAAGAAAAAATCCTTAGTCCCAATTTTGGCGGAAAAAGAAGCATGAAACCGGGGAATTTGGGGATGTTGGATTTTTTTGAGGACACTTGCTTCCCGTTCAAACAGTTCCTTAGCCTTTTGTAACTCCTGGGGTTTAACAACATTGGGGGCAAATTCCTTTAAAACGCAAGTTTTTCGAGATTTTTGCCGATCAATCGCTAAATAACTGCGGCCAAAACCACCTTGTCCTAATATCCGCGCAATTTCATAACGATTATCAATAACTTGTCCCACCGTCAAAGGTAATGCTTCACCGCACTGGGTACAAAAACGATGACCGCCATTATTTATGTGTTGTTGACTGCAATATATTTGCATGATCCGGGGAGATAAATGGAGAGTTATCAATGGCTACAAAAGCAACGAGGTAATTTACAGGAATATCCGGTAAGCGTAAAGCTCAGTGAGAGTGTCAAGTTCCCGCAGCCTCTAACAGCTAAAATTTTTCTTTAAAACTCAAACCTCAGTGCGTCTTTGCGCCTTTGCGTGAGACTAAAATTCATACCCTTAATCAGCAAGGACGGGCAGGATGCCCATCCCACAAAATTGGGTAATTTATTTTTTGGTGTTCCCTTGTCTCTTGTAGAGTGCGTCAGACCCGATAATTTTGTAAAAAACAGATTTCCTTTATCTGACGCACCCTACTCTTATTCCCAAAGCCGAAAACGACGCAATTTCGTTTATTGATATGATGGTAAGTTTGTACAGTGGGTAAATCCCATAGGTTACTAAAAAATTGCATTTATAGATAGAATTCTGAGAAAGAACAACCAGATTTTTTGGACAAACCAGCTTTATGAAACCACAAATATCAACACCAAGGGCAATCTTAGGATTAGAATATTTTATCTCAACTCCCTTAACAGACAAACTAAAACAGCACCTGAATATTGACAGTCAAGAAATAGCTTTGAGATTATTTCAAGATGTAGCTGCTAGTGTACCCGCTTATCAGGCATTTTTAGCAGAACGAGGCATAAATCCTCAAAATATTCAAACATTAGCAGATTTCCAAAACTTACCAAAAATTAATAAAGAAAATTATATTTCCCGTTATTCTTTGCCCCAATTGTGTAATAATGGAAAAGTAGGAAGCTGTGATATGATTGCCGCTTCCTCTGGCTCAACGGGTAAACCTACATTTTGGCCACGTTTCATCACCGACGAACTAGAAATAGCTACCCGCTTTGAACAAATTTTTCATGATAGTTTTCATGCCGATACTAAACCCAGTTTAGCAGTAATTTGTTTTACCTTGGGAACTTGGGTGGGTGGAATGTTTACCACTAATTGCTGTCGTCATTTAGCCGCTAAAGGTTATCCGATTACCGTCATTACCCCAGGGAATAATAAAACAGAAATTTTGCGAATTGTCCAAGAATTAGGCGGTAATTTTGAGCAAGTTGTTCTATTAGGATATCCACCATTTCTCAAAGATGTGATTGATACGGGTATTGCCAATGGAATGCAGTGGGGACAATATCACATTAAATTAGTCATGGCAGGGGAAGTATTCAGTGAAGAATGGCGCAATTTAGTTGGAGAAAGAATAGGTTCTCAAAATCCCTATGATGATTTTGCTTCCATGTATGGAACAGCAGACGCAGGAGTTTTAGGGAATGAAACCCCTTTAAGTATTTGTATTCGGCGGTTTTTAGCAGCCACACCTGCCGCAGCTAAAGCATTATTTGGAGAATCCCGATTACCTACTTTAGTTCAATATGATCCTTGCAGTCGTTTTTTTGAAGTAGAAGATGGAAATTTACTATTTTCTGGGAATAATGGTGTGCCTTTAATTAGATATAGCATTTTTGATCAAGGTGGCTTAATTACCTACACAGAAATGCTAGAATTCTTAGCAGAATGGGGTTTTAATCCTATTACAGAATTAAAAAATCATCGCGGAATTCACCAATTACCTTTTGTCTATGTTTTTGGACGTTCTAACTTTACAGTTTCCTATTTTGGCGCAAATATTTATCCAGAAAATGTCACAGTCGGACTAGAACAACCAATCATTAGAGAATGGGTAACGGGTAAGTTTGTTATCCAGGTAAAAGAAGATGCCGATAAAAATCGCTTTTTATCTGTAGTAGTAGAATTAGCACCAGGAATTGAAAATCAAGAGGAAAAAAGATTATCTATTACTGCGGCTATTCTTGCCCAATTATTGCGTTTAAATAGTGAATTTGCGAATTATGTTCCTCTACAATATCAAACTCCTGTAGTAGAATTAAAACCCATTGGTGATACTGAATATTTTCCTATAGGTGTCAAACACAGATACAGCAGAAGCTAGTGTCAACTTAAGGCTTGGCGAATGGAATTCGCTGCTATACAAACAAAGTCCGCCTGCGCGGACTAACGAAAAAACCAAGGATTTGAAACCCACGCAGGTGGGTTTTGCTTGTGTAGACGCGGTTTCTAACCGCCCGTTTAACTTACCCTTGATGGCAATAATTACAAAATTTGCCAAGCACTACCCTTATAACCATAGTCAAAAATATCTGGGTGCAATATTTCTGCTAAAATTTCCACAGAATCTACTAATCGCGGACCAGGACGGTTAAAGTAAGCGTTACCGTCGGTAATAAATACTCTTCCTGTTTGAGCAGCGTGGAGTTTTTTCCATTCTGGACGTTGAGTTAATAATTCTGCTTCTTGCTGAGTTCGTTGCAAATCAAAGCCACAGGGCATGAAAATAATCACATCTGGATTACTATCTACTAATGTTTCCCATTTGACATGAGCAGCAGG
This sequence comes from Anabaena sp. AL93, assembly GCF_001672085.1. Classification (NCBI taxonomy): domain Bacteria; kingdom Bacillati; phylum Cyanobacteriota; class Cyanophyceae; order Nostocales; family Nostocaceae; genus Anabaena; species Anabaena sp. AL93. Next base: position 7,742 of record NZ_LJOU01000041.1, read on the forward strand.
TTTACCAGTGATGCTAAATAATGGTCTTCCTCCTGCTAAGTTAATTAATTCAGGAACCCAATTTGCAGCAGTCATCAAAGGATCAGTCCATTCAATGCACACGACTTTAGGCAGTTCGGCGGTGGAAAGTCCTTGTAGTCTACGCTTGCAAATTCTGACACGGGCTTCTAGATTCTCCAGTATTTCTACTGAATCTACACCAAATGCGTGGCTAACCCGTTCAATATCACCCCAAGTATCCTGTAATGTATTGGGTTGTAGAGAAATAATGTGTGGCGAACTGTGGGTAAGTTGGGCAACTGCTTTTTCTACCTCCGGTAAACTGACGGCGCAGACATCACATTGATCTTGAGTGATAATATGGGTAGGGTGCAGTTTCTCTAAAACATCCACTTTGATTTTGTAAATACCCAAGGCAGATTGTAATAGATTGTCGGCTTCTTTGTGAATAGAATGGCTATTAGCGTCACCATTCAAACGCGCTTGGGTACAAACTGGAAGATTGACGATTTCGGGAGGATAGTCACATTCATGCGATCGCCCTACCATAGCATTAAACAAGCCCAGTTTGGCCACAATTTCCGTAGCACTAGGAACTAAAGAAATAATTCTTATATCGTTACTTGTATCAATCATAGTCTCACCCCCCTGGGAATAGGAGTCAGGAGTCAAAAATAGAGAATGGTGTTAAGTTGTTTTTAACAGATATTTCTACCTTCATTCTTGCATATTTTTAGAGAGATGGTATCTATCTTAAGGATGTTACTATTTGGATTTTGCGCTAATACGAAAACAAAAGTGTTTGTTTTAAGCAAGGCACGCAGTTATACATTATTAATTAGTAATTATAATTTGAAACGGAAATTGTATCTGGATCTAAGTAGGTGAACACAATAAAACCAATCTATGTAAAGAAAAGTAAAATCGCCCAAACCCTCTTCACTCTTGCCTCTTGCCTCTTGCCTTGCCATAACGAAGATTTTCAATGCTAACCTACTTAAATATCCAGACTAATAAGGTTCATGAATTGATTTACATTCCCAAAACATTCCCGGACCAACGGTTAAAATTTGCTCATTTGGCATCATTAATTCCCAATAAGCAAGCCCAGAATCATCTTCTAAATCCGGTTCTAAAATTAGTTCGTAATTAAAATCACCCTGAAATGATAAAGTAATTTTCATCTCATTACTCTTAGCAAGAGTGACAAAATTAGTCAGTTTCGTGTTTTCCAAACACTGTAACTGTATTTTAGCAAATTCCACAGCATTTTGATTATTTACTAACATAGATAAACTCCAGAAAGAACCCTTCCTTATCCTTAAATACCAAGGTGTAGCCCTAGTGCTAAGTTGCCAGCTTCCTTTGCGTAAATGTGCTAATTTAGGATGATTGTAGGCAGTCATTTCACCAAAATGTAACTGTAATTCATCCCCATAACTAAATGTAATTTGATGGCAAGTTTCGCCAATAATTGGTTGAATAATTTGATTTAGATTTAGTATGGAATTAGCAAGAGATGTTTTAGGAGTCATAATTAATATCCTCTAAAAATTCTTTAGCTTTCTGACGGAGTTCTGAATAGGTAAAATCACCTCTATCGTTTAAAGTTCCACCATAACCATTTCTTTTTTCTTCCTCCAGAAATATACCAAAAGCATTTCTTAATTCTGCTGACATCCGAAATTCTCTAGCAATTGAATTAACTTGTTTAATATCATCTTTTTTACCCATAAATATAGAGAAACCCTGATTTCATATTTTAACATCAAAATATCATAATTTGTCAGAATCAGGATTTCCAGGATTTAAGGATTAACAGGATAAAAAAGATCCCCGACTCATGTCATAAAATTGATGGTATGAATAACATTTTTATTTTGCGCTTAGATGAAAATGTGCATGATTTTATTCTAGACATAGACACACAGTTACGCTATGCTGGAAATACAAACAATGATTGGTGTGTCTATGAAAATAAGTCAACTATTAAAAATAGCCCTAGTTCCCATCTTGGCTATATCTACCCTTCTATCTATATCAAATACAGCACTAGCAGACTATTTGAGAGGTGAAGGTAGAGGAGGTGACTATATTTACGAATTATGGTCTACTGATGATGGTAGCAGTTACTACTTAAAAATTTGGTCTGATAAAGCAAATCCCAAAAAAGATCCAGCCTCTAAAACTAGAGACTTTAAATCTAGTAGAGAAGCATTAATTTATTTTGATTGTAACTACGCTGGTAAAAGCTTACCTGAGTGTCCCAAAAATAGATAATTAGTTTGAGATCCCCGACTTCTCAAAGAAGTCGGGGATCTTTGTGTATTATAAAGTTAGTCTGCACCCTCAATTGGGGCAAAACCTTGACGCTGGATGTTTTCTGTGATGTGGCGTGGTTCTAGGAATTGCAAGAGGTAATCTGGTCCGCCGGCTTTGGAACCGACTCCAGAAAGTTTGAAACCGCCGAAAGGTTGACGGGAAACGATCGCTCCAGTAATATTTCGGTTAATGTATAAATTCCCCACTTCAAATTCCGCTTGTGCTTGTTCAATGTGGGAAGGTGTGCGAGAATAAAGACCACCAGTTAAAGCGTAGTTTGTACCATTGGCAACGTCTATTGCTTCTTGAAAATCTTTCACCCGAATTACCGCTAAGACAGGGCCAAATATTTCCTGCTGGGCGATAACTCCATTTGCGGGTACTTCCGAAAAAATCACCGGACCGATAAAATAACCTTGACTGGGTGCGGGTAATTCTAAGGCGACTTTTGCTTCTTGTTTACCTTTTTGAATATAATCCAAAATGCGATCGCGCGAAATAGCATCAATCACCGGACCAACTTGGGTACTGGGTAATTCCGTTTCTCCAATATTCAAAGATTTAGTTGCTTCTACCAACCTTTCCACAAAAGCATCATAAATAGGTTCAAGCACAATCACCCGTGAACAAGCAGAACATTTTTGTCCACTATAACCAAAAGCAGATTGCACAACGCCGACAACAGCCTGGTCTAAATCAGCACTTTCATCTACAATAATGCCATTCTTGCCACCCATTTCGGCAATTACCTTTTTGAGATGCTTTTGACCAGGTTTGAGAATTGCGGCTTCTGCGTAAATTCTACAACCTACTTCCTGAGAACCAGTAAAAGCAATCACATGAGTATCAGGATGATTAACCAAATAAGCGCCGACTTGAGAACCCTTACCAGGAACGTATTGAAAAACACCTTTAGGGATTCCAGCTTCTATGAGTATTTCCGTCAACTTTGCAGTAATCACAGAAGAAGTTTCTGCCGGTTTGAGTAAAGTACAATTTCCTGAAACCAAAGCCGCAACAGTCATACCGCAAGCGATAGCCAAAGGAAAATTCCAGGGAGAAATCACAATAGCGATACCTTTCGGCTGGTAAATATAACGATTGGTTTCCCCAACCACATCATAAATTACACCCTTATCCAACCGTTCCATTTCCGCAGCATAATAAAGACAAAAATCAATAGCTTCCGAAACCTCCGCGTCAGCTTCCTTAACAGGTTTTCCCACCTCCAAAACTATCCAAGCCGAAAGTTCAGCGCGTCGTTCCTCCATTAACTTCCCTGCTTGACGCAAAATATCAGCCCGTTGCTTGACTGGAGTTTTCTTCCAAGCAGGAAAAGCAGCCTTAGCAAACTTCATTGCTTCCTCAGCCTGTTCAACACTCAGCAAACCCACCTTACCAACAACCTGACTAAAATTAGAAGGATTAAGAGAATCAACAAACGTTGTAGTATTCACATATTCCCCATTTAGTAAGGGTAAATAAGTTTTCCCCAACTGCTGACGGACATTTTCAAAAGCTAAACTCGACTTATTCCTTCTTTCCTCTTCCGCAAAATCTGTATCCGCAACACCAACAAAACCTTCCTTCTCCTCTTGGCGACTTTGCGCCTTTGCGTGAGATATAATTGGTGCTGCTAACAACTCCTCAACGGGACGATTTTCCAGATTTTGCCGGAGAAAAGAACTATTTGCGGTGTTTTCTAATAAACGACGGATTAAATAAGACATTCCTGGTAACAAGTCACCGTAGGGACAATAAACCCGCACGCGATAACCTTTATCTACCAAAGCTTTGGCGATTTTATCACCCATGCCGTACAGAACTTGCATTTCAAAACGACGACGGGGAACATTGAGATTTTCCGCAATTGCTATGGCGCGAGATTGCGATCGCACATTATGACTACCTATGGCAGAATAGACATACTGATGATTTTCTAGCAATAGCTGAGTTATCGCCTCAAAATTGGCATCGGTGGCGACTTTATCATTATAAACTGGTTGTGGCCAATGCTTTTGAGTAGCTTTGATGGTTTCTTGGTCCCAATACGCACCTTTAACTAGACGAATGGTGAGAGGATAACCCCGTTGTTTTAACCAAGCAATAATATCTCTAGCGTCTTGTTCACTATCCCGCAGATATGCTTGTATTGTCATCCCGATATCAGTACGTTGACGAAATTCCTCTTCCAGTAATAGCTTTTTGAGAATATTGAATGTGATATTTTTATAGGCGTATTGTTCCATGTCAAAATGGACTGCTGCACCTAATTCTTGAGCGCGACGGAGTAAAGTCCGAATATGATTGCTGACTCGTGCTTCACTACCTTGGGCATCCAAAGGATCAAATTGGGAATAAAACGCCGTTAATTTGACAGAAACCTGGACTTTGGGGATATTTTCGCCGTCAGCTTCATCAATAGCCGGAATTTTCCCCCAATTTTTGGATGCTTCCACCAACTGCTGCATCAATTCCAGGTATCTTTCTAAATAAGATTGCGCTTCTAATTCAGTAATTACCGCTTCACCGAGGAGGTCAATGGTGAAAGCCATTTTGTCTTTTCGCAGTCTCTCAACGGTTTTGATGACTTGCTTGATATTTTCCCCAGAAATATATTTATGTGCTAAAGTTTCTACCGCAGTTCCCACTGTTGTCGCGGCTACCTGTGCGGGCATAGAATCAGGGTTAGCAAAGTTTAAGATTCCTTTCAAAGCTGCGGGTAGTTCTACTGAATCATCTCCCAAATATTCTTGCAAATGGGAGGCAATTTCTGATTTACTATGTAAAGCGGGCAAGGTGTCTATGAACCGAAATAATTGTACCCGTAAACCTGGATTACTCATAGCCCAATCGAGCAATTTATCATCCCAGCGCATTTGATCCCGTAAAGCAGCCAAAAATGAGCGATTTTCCTGGGTAGCAGCTAGAACTTGTTTAGCAATTTCTTGGGTTTTCGCTTCGTAAGTGTTGTTTTCTACTTGTAATACCATAAATTTTTTAGTTGTCAGTTGACGGTTGAGGGTTGACGGTTGTTTCCAAACGAAATTTTTCTGGAGTAATGTTGAATGATTGCGTAATAACAAACTATGGTGTTACTTGTAACTTAGTAAACACCATTTTGTAAACCTTCCTAGTAATTTTGAATGTGATTTTATTGAATATTTAGAAAAATTGGACTTTAGCAACCTTGGGAATAGGGATAGTTTGTTTGACAGGTGGTACAAAAAAGCCGACAAATGCACAATAAGAAAGATGGCGGAAAGAAGCAAGCGCTGCTGCAAGCAATTCGCAATGCGGAAATTCTAGCAGATAAAACTAAGAAAAACCCAGAGCAGCAATGGAATTTAGTTATTCATTGTGAAACAGCAGATCATAAATCAGATACCTTGAGTTGGTCGGAGTTGCTTAAATTAGCTACAACTAATGTTAATACAATTATATTTAGGGCTTGCTGAATAAGTTGTCTGCGAGGACAGGGAACTCTTAACTTTTAACTGGGAACAGTTTTAACTGTCTGGATATCCTCATGACTAAACAGCTTGTTTCATAGGGGATAGAGCCTGAAAGCCACGTTGAAAAAAGAGGTGCTTATTGCCATCATTGAGGTGACAGGTTTAACTGGTACTTTAGGACTCAATAACGTTACAACTACCTTGGTGTAGCTTCTGGTATCCTTTAGGCAAACCACGTTGTAGAGACGTTTCATGAAAAATCTCTACATCAGCATTAAACCATCCTGTAATTGATGAGATATGTAAGGGTAAAGCAGTGCTAAACCCCTAGGATATATCTAAGTTCAGGAGTATGGCTAACGCCACGCTGCGCTATCAGGGGGTAGGGGAGAATTAGCATTTTTTTTAAATTCATCTAAGATTGTATTAATAGTTATTTGGTTCTTCGGTTATTTTTATGGAAACCCTGGTTCAAAATCATTGAAAGCCCTATTGTGTAGGCATTTCATTGAAAATATGGAAATAATTGTTTATAACCCTTGTCCCGTAAGGGTTTTGTTATCATCAATCCTCAATCACCATAAAAGAGACGCAAGAGCCAGTTATTTTTAGGTTTTCTATTTTGTCTGAATCAGGATTAAAGGATTTTTAGGATTGTGATTTGTGGATTGTTGGTGAATTTTGTAATTCATTTTTTGTCTGAATCAGGATTTTCAGATTTCATTCTACCCAACCTACAATTTTAATTATCATCCTGTACATCCTCTAATCCTGGTTATCCTGATTCTGACAGTTATTAATAAATTAGCCTATTTCCTTCTTTCTTGTAACTTGCGATAAACTGCTTTTAAATCAACCTGATGATGAGCCAAAGCTACAAGAGTATGATAAAATAAATCCGCAACTTCGCCAGCGATCGCATCAGCATCATCATCTTTACAAGCCATAACTACCTCCGCACTTTCCTCACCAATCTTTTTCAAAATCTTATTATCACCACCAGCCAATAACTTACAGGTATAAGAATCTTCATTGGGGCGATCGCGGCGATCGCAAATTACCGCAAACAATTGTGATAAACTATCACCTGGTGGTGGTGTCACCGTGCCATCAACCTGATGAAAACAACTACGTTCTCCAGTATGACAAGCTACATCACCCAACTGCTCCACCCCGATTAACAGAGCATCACTATCACAGTCATAACGAATAGTTTGTACCTTCTGAATATGTCCAGAAGTTGCGCCCTTGTGCCAAAATTCCTGCCGGGAACGACTCCAAAACCAAGTTTCCCCAGTGTCCAAAGTCATTTGCAACGATTCCCGATTCATCCAAGCCATCATTAACACAGTTCCATCCAAATAATCTTGGATAATTGCCGGCACTAAACCCTTGTCATCGTAGCGAATTTTTTCCACAGGGATAGCAGATGAAAGCGATTTCAGTTCAGAAGAAGACATACCAGTTAATTTACAATAATTCTTTGACTCAAGATACCATTTTCAGCTAATCCCATACCAGAGAAATTCACAAGCAACTTTTCACCCTATCCTAAGATAGAAGCTCAATTTTAATCACCACCTCATAGGAGATACCCTTGGTAAACACCACAATTAAAACCACAAAATCACAAGAAATCTTTGCTGCTGCTCAAAACCTGATGCCCGGAGGAGTCAGTTCTCCCGTTCGCGCTTTTAAATCCGTCGGTGGACAACCCATCGTATTTGATCGTGTTAATGGCGCTTATATTTGGGACGTAGACGGCAACAAATACATTGACTATGTTGGGACTTGGGGACCAGCCATTTGTGGTCATGCTCATCCAGAAGTAATATCCGCACTACACACAGCCCTAGATAAAGGCACAAGTTTTGGCGCTCCCTGCGCTCTCGAAAACGTTTTAGCCGAAATGGTCATTGATGCTGTTCCTAGCGTCGAAATGGTCAGATTCGTCAACTCTGGAACAGAAGCTTGTATGGCGGTATTACGCCTAATGCGAGCCTTTACAAATCGAGAAAAAGTTATCAAATTTGAAGGCTGCTATCACGGACACGCAGATATGTTCCTGGTTAAAGCCGGTTCTGGTGTCGCTACCCTGGGTTTACCCGACTCACCAGGAGTACCCAAATCCGTCACCGCCAGCACCTTAACCGCGCCTTTCAATGATTTGGAAGCCGTAAAAGCTCTATTTGAACAAAACCCCCAGGAAATCGCCGGTGTGATTCTTGAACCCGTAGTTGGTAACGCGGGCTTTATTACCCCTGATGCTGGTTTCCTAGAAGGACTACGGGAACTTACCCAAGAGCATGGTGCATTACTGGTATTTGATGAAGTGATGACAGGCTTCCGTATTGCCTACGGTGGCGCACAAGCCAAATTTGGTGTTACCCCCGACTTAACCACAATGGGTAAAGTCATTGGTGGTGGTTTACCAGTCGGCGCTTACGGTGGTCGTCGTGAGATTATGTCTATGGTTGCCCCCGCAGGACCAGTTTATCAAGCTGGGACTCTTTCTGGTAATCCTTTAGCCATGACAGCGGGAATTAAAACCCTGGAACTCCTCGGTAAACCCGGTACTTATGAGTATTTAGAAAAAATTACTAAACAGTTAACTGATGGATTGCTAAAAATCTGCTCAGATACAGGTCATGCTGCCTGTGGTGGTCATATTAGTGCCATGTTTGGGCTATTCTTCACCGCAGGTCCTGTACATAACTATGAAGATGCCAAAAAGGCGGATACAGGTAAATTTGGTCGTTTCCATCGCGGAATGTTAGAGCATGGTATTTATCTAGCCCCATCTCAATTTGAAGCTGGTTTTACTTCTTTAGCACATACTTCCGAAGATATTGAACAGACATTAGCTGCTGCTAAAGAGGTACTGTCTAGTCTGTAAATAGGTAATGGGTAATGGGTAATGGGTAATGGGTAATAAATTCCTTGTTTCCTGTTGCCTATTACCTGCCTAAGGGAACACCAAAAAATAAATTACCCAATTTTGTAGGATGGGCATACTATGGCTAACGCCACGAGAAATTTTTGGGTATTTTTTTAATTGGAAGTCCCTTAGGGGAATCAAAAAATAAATTCCCGCTTCATATAACCTGGTGTAAATTTGAATTTGCTCTCCATAATGTAATAAGAGCATCATTATTCCCCTGAAGCTGTTACGCAGCGAGTTTACATTGCATGAGCTATTGCGTAAATCCCACCTGTTCCCATCCTATAAATTCAGCATCTAGTCTAATATGTCAGGCTTGTGGCTCGAAATTACTGTTGCGCGATCGCTTTTGCGTAGTTAAACCCATCGGTAAAGGTGGTTTTGGGGCAACATTTTTAGCAGTAGAGCAAAATCTACCTGGCAAACCGCTTTGTGTAATTAAACAATTACGTCCAGCAAGTACAACTCCGTACATATTAAAAATGGCACGGGAGTTATTCTCCAGAGAAGCAGAAACTCTTGGTAAAATCGGTAATCATCCCCAAATACCCAGACTACTGGACTATTTTGAAGATAACAATCAATTTTACTTAGTGCAAGAATATGTAAGCGGTTTGACTCTCCAACAAGAAGTGAAAAAAAATGGAGTTTATAGTGAAACCGCAGTCAGACAATTTTTAAGTGAAATCATGCCCCTGCTCCAATATATCCACGAGCAACAGGTAATTCATCGTGATATTAAGCCAGCTAACTTAATTCGTCGTTCTCAAGATGCCAGATTCGTACTAATTGATTTTGGTGCTGTCAAAAATAAAGTTAGTCAAGTCATAACCAATCAATCCGAACAATCAGCCTTAACAGCCTATGCAATTGGTACTGCTGGTTTTGCACCTCCCGAACAAATGGCTATGCGTCCAGTTTATGCCAGTGATATCTATGCAGTAGGAGTAACTTGTGTTTATTTATTAACTGGGAAAATTCCTAAAGACTTAGAATACAATCCCACCACAGGGGAAATGATGTGGGAACATCTGGTACAAGCCAGTGACCATTTTATTAAGGTCTTGAGAAAAATGTTGGACGTATCCGTCCGCAATCGCTATCAATCCGCACAAGACGTACTTACAGCTTTAGACATGGAGCCATATTTAGATAGTTTAGCCCAAGGCTTACTCTCTAAACCCTCTGAACCTACTCAGAATCATTCTTCAAATGCTGGGATTGATTCTATTAGTTATACTCGTGGTAACAATGATAATGTTGCGAAACTAGCGGCATCTATTCGAGCCAGAAAAGACAAGACACCAGCACCAGCAGACACAGAATGGAAACATGGACGCAATCAGGGACGCAATCAGGGTAGAGAATTGGCATCTAAATCAGCCGCTAGAGGTGTAAATAACGCTGATGATCCATTCTCTGTGCGGAAATTAGATTCCCCAGGTCTTCTAGCAGCTTATGAAAAAGGAAGACGGGATTTTGCGGGCTATAATTTTATCCGGTTGAGTGTATCTAGTGCTAACTTATCAGGAAGCAATTTCCATGCTGCTCAATTTCAGAAACCTAATTTTCAAGCAGCTAATCTTCACAATACTGACTTTGGTAGGGCAAGTTTACAACAAGCAAATTTCAAAGATGCGGATTTAAGTAAGGCTTATTTTAGTAATGCTGATTTAGAAGGTGCGGACTTCAGAGGTGCAAACCTCAGTCAAGCTTATCTAAGTCAAGCTAATCTACGAGGGGCTAATTTATCCGGTGCTAATCTCACTGGTGCTAAGGTGACTGACGAACAATTGGCTGTAGCTAAAATGAATTGGTTAACGGTACGTCCGAATGGTAAGCGCGGTTTATTTTAATTAAAGAAATTGATGAGTTATAGCAAATTGTAGATTAATGAGGTAAATGATCTAAATTCAAAGCCAGACAGCAAGCCAGTTTTACTCCTGACTCCTGCTGTATAAGTATTCATATTTCTATCTCATTTTGTCTAAGGGAACACCAAAAAATAAATTACCCAATTTTGTGGGATGGGCATCCTGCCCGTCCTTGATGATTAGCGGGCAATTCGGCCCGCACCACAAGAAATTTTTGGGTATTTTTTTAATTGGAAGTCCCTAAAATCAGTACGCAAGCAAAATTAATTAAGTAGGTTGACGTTGAAAATTGTCGTTATAGCAAGGCAAGAGGCAAGAGGCAATAGTAAAGAAGTTTTCAGCGATTTTACGTTTCTTTACACAGTTTGGTTTTATTGTGTTCACCTACTTATATAAAAAATTTGGATTTAATGTAGGGGTAGCGCCCCCGTGCCTACCCCGATATTTGCGGCAACCACAGGGGGTTGGCCTCCTACAAAATTGATTGGTTTAGGAATTTTAAAATGTTCAATTAATTTTGCACAGGTACATATACTAATTTTACGAAAACTGTCATCTGTTAACCATCTGACTTTCTATTCTGGGATATTATCTCTAAATGTTCGTTTCTGTTAAAAATTTAGAATTGATTTGTCATTTCTAATGCAATAAATTGACTAAATTACCTCGTTGAGTATAGGAACTACATTTTAAGATTTTCTAGGATTTCGTTTTCTACCAGATATTTTTCATTAACTAATTTTGAAACAGCACTGAAAAGGTATGCAGTTGTGCAAAACCGCAAGCGACAAGGTTCATTATCTTCTCAGTTTATTCTCCGATTAGCGATAGCGAAGCGCTCCGCAGGAATCGCTATTGCCATGCTGGCATCTTTATCTATGGCTAGTATTAGTGTTTTTATTGTCCTCAAATCTCGGGATATAGATAATCAAAAACCAGCCAATCCTGTGGTAGCAGTACCAGAGATAAAAACCGTCACAGCACTGGGTAGAATTGAACCAGAAGGGGAAGTGATTAAATTATCAGCAGCGATATCTGGAGAAGGAAGTCGAGTTGAGAAGATATTAGTCAAAGAGGGGGATATGGTAAAAACAGGACAGGTAATTGCTATTTTAGATAATAGCGATCGCTTGCAAGCGGAATTAACTGAAGCCACAGCCGAAGTAAACATAATTAAAGCTAAAATTGCCCAAATTCAAGCAGGTGCTAAACCTGGAGAAATTACCGCCCAAAAAGCCATCATTGACAGATTAGCAGCCGAAAGTCAAGGTGATATTAATACTCAAAAAGCAACTTTAGAAAAATTGCAATCTGAATTACTCAATGCTGAAGCCGAAAATCACCGTTATCAAGAATTATATACAGTAGGGGCAATTTCCGCATCTCAAAGAGATAGTAAAAACTTGAATGTAGAAACTGCTAAAAAAAGTCTTCAAGCCGCACAGTCACAGTTAAAAAAGCTCGAATTAAGTAGTCAACAAAAAATCAAAGAAGCTTCCGCAACCCTAAACCAAATTTCTGAAGTTAGGAAGGTAGATGTACAAGCAGCAATAGCCGAATTAAATCAAGCAGATGCAGTAGTAAAAAAAGCCACTATCAATCTTCAAAAAGCCTATGTCAAATCTCCTCAAAATGGACAAGTATTTGAAATCTACACTCACCCAGGAGAATTAATTTCTAGTAATGGCATTGCTGACATTGGTAAAACCAGTCAGATGTACGTAGTTGCTGAAGTTTACGAAAGTGATATTACAAAAATTATCCAAGGAAAACAGGTGCGGATAGTTAGCGATACTTTTTCTCAAGAATTACAAGGAAAAGTAGAACGAATCGGTTTACAAGTAAGAAAGCAAAACCTCACCAATACAGATCCTTCCAGCAATATTGATAACAGAATAATAAAAGTCCACATCCGACTAAACAAAGCCTCTAGCCACCAAGCAGCTAAATTTACCAATATGCAAGTTAAGGCAATTATTAGTCTTTAGTCAGTTGTCAGTTGTTAGTTGTCAATTATCATTTCTATGATTAGTATTTTTCAAAAATTGTGCCGACGAACTCCTTTGGGTTGGTTACAACTTACCCATGAAAAAAGCCGTTTATTGGTAGCAGTATCCGGTATTGCTTTTGCCGATGTTCTTATGTTTATGCAGTCAGGGTTTCAAACTGCTTTATATGATAGTAATACTAGATTACATCGGAGTTTACAAGCTGATATTATTCTCATTAGTCCCCAAGCTCGTAGTTTACAAAGTATGTCTATTTTTTCTCGTAGACGACTTTATCAAGCAATGGATGTACCAGGGGTAAAATCGGCTGAAGCTATGTATTGTAACCATATTATTTGGAAAAATCCGCAAACACGATTAGAAACAGGAGTGTTAATTATTGGCATTAATCCAGATCAACCAGCTTTTGATTTACCAGAAATTAATCAACAATTACAAAAAATTAAATTACCAAATACAGTCTTATTTGATCGGGCAGCCAGAGGAGAATATCAACAAGCAATTCAGCAAATTCAACAAGGTAAAACTGTCACAACTGAAATTAATGGTAATACAATTACTATTGGTGGCTTATTTAAACTTGGTGCTTCCTTTGCGGCAGATGGGAGCTTGATTACCAGTGCCAATAACTTCTCTCAAATCTTTGCCAGACAGCCTACAAGTAGTGTGAGTATCGGTTTAGTTAAAATCAAACCTGGTTATCAAACCGATCAAGTTGTTGCCCAATTAAAAGCTTATTTAAAAGATGATGTTAAAGTTCTTACTCATCAAGAATTTATTGAATTTGAAAATAACTTTTGGAGTAGTAACTCTCCCATTGGCTTTATTTTCAACCTTGGTGTATCAATGGGATTTGTCATAGGAATAATTATTGTTTACCAAGTTCTTTCCACCGATGTTAATGCCCATTTGCGAGAATATGCAACTTTAAAAGCCATAGGATATCGTCATGATTATTTGCTAACTATAGTTTTTGAAGAAGCTTTAATTTTAGCAGCTTTGGGATTTTTTCCAGGGGTAGCTGTATCTTTAGGACTTTACCAACTAACCCGAACAGCGACAAATTTGCCCATGTATATGACGATAATTCGTGGTATACAAGTCCTACTTTTAACTATAATTATGTGTGCTATTTCTGGAGCGATCGCTACTAACAAACTCCAATCTGCTGATCCTGCGGATATGTTTTAAGAACTATGTATAGGACTTTCTACTGTTATCAAATAACGTTTTTACCACCAAGGGCGGGGAAACCCCGCCCTTGATTCTAATTAACAATCTTAGTCGGATACACCCTAAAAGAATCGAAAAAATTAATCGCTTCTGTAGTTAATTCATCCTTTGCCCTAGCTCCGATTAAATAAAGTCGTCGTTTGACCACATATCCTTGATATTGTCCTAGACTACCATCAGAATGTTGTACTAGCAACTCAATACCTGGATATCCTTCAATTACCATATTTGTGCTTTTCACAACTTTACCTTTTATATCCAGGTTTTGCCTCAGAGAGGTTTGTAAAACTTCTCGAATCCCTTCCGAATTTAAATAATCAACATCCGTCGGTAGATCTCCATGAAAGATCATATATACTGTTTCTGTTGCCTTATTTTCTGTTACCCGCAGTTTCTTATTATTCTCTACTTCATCTCCAGGCATCAAAATTTGAAAATCTCCTTGTGGTCCCCAAAATTCGTCATTTTCAGCTATTTGAATTGGTTGTTTTTTGGTAAATTCTTTGGTTATATTCAGTCCTAAATTAATTGAAGAATTTCCTAATTTACCTTGATTTACCGATGCAATTGCTGGATTTTGTATGGACAACAAAGCTAGTGAGAATAGAGAACTTATAATTGGCTTTAAGTTGGGATTCAATTTCATAGTTTATGGCTTCTGATAGTAAAATGTCCTTAATTTTGAACCTGAAAAACGGAATTATTTTGAGTTAGAGACTGTGTAAAATTGACCTTGCTGCGATACCAGTAAAGTCTGTCCAGAATTTAACTGGTTTTGGTTATAAAAACATTGCTTCCCACCCCAGGTACGTCACAAAATTTGATATTGCTATTCAGTGGCATATCTCTCAAACGCAAATATGACATATTTACCTTAGTGGTGTCAACCCCATAACAAATGTCACTATTACACAAGTTGTAATAGTGACAAGCGTAATTGATATTAACTTACTGTAAAATAGCCACAAAGGTTAATATACAACCAATACAATTAAAATCAAGGATGAATAAACAAGAGTTTGAGCGCTTACCAACTAACCCGAACAGCGACAAATTTGCCCATGTATATGACGATAATTCGTGGTATACAAGTCCTACTTTTAACTATAATTATGTGTGCTATTTCTGGGGCGATCGCTACTAACAAACTCCAATCTGCTGATCCTGCGGATATGTTTTAAGAAGTATGTATAGCACTTTCTACTGTTATGAGATAACGTTTTTACAACCAAGTAGGGGCAGGGTTTCCCCGCCCTCAATTGCTATAAAGAAAGCGGTATAACCTAAACCACCTGAGAGAGTATCTTTGCCGATTCCAGCAATGATGATATCATTACTGGCACTACCGGATAAATAATCATCTCCCAAACCACCATTAATAGTGTCATGCAAGTTATTACCTTCTCAAGTATAGAATGATGGGGCTGGTGACAGTTTGGGCTTGGTTGAAGGATTTTTGGAGGTCAGTGATGATGTCATCAATTGACATATCAGCAGTATCCCGTAAAATTCTGGCATCGATCAATCCCAAGGCAATTGCTAGTTGAGGATCAACACCAAAACGGGTATTAACCATATTCTTCACATCGTCAATGTTTCTGGTTGGCCAAATATGCCCTTGAAATCCAGAGGTATTCAGTCCGGCCTTTTCCAGAGCTTTCCAAGTAAAGTCAATGCAACTGTTGTTAAGTACGTTGTAAGATGTGCTGAAACCAAAATCCTGTGGTCTATCGCCGAAATTTCTCATCGCCTCATATTGCGCTTGCGTGATCTCTATAGTTTTAGAGTATTCGCGGCTCTGGTAGTTGGTGTTATCGCTGGTATAAACCTTGCCTGGAGCAAAAGGCGAACCGTGGTGTTGTTCGTCTGGCGCAAATCCATAGCTTTTAGCACTGCCACTGACATCTGTTAACGAGTACCACATATGACCTCGAGACGATGTTGTTCCATCTGCAAGAGGAGTTCCACGTCCTGCAATGTTGATAGTTACGGTTTGCATATTTGACCTCTCATTTATCTAAATAGGTAATAGGACTTCTAGAATGTTTGACAGACGGGATATTGAAGATGCGATCGCACAGTCAGTCCACTCTTTTCCAAAATGAGCTATACAGAGCGATCTATTTGATGCAGATTACTCAAATTGATGGGAATTTGCGATCGCGGAGAAATGAAGTACATAGGCTTATCAGTACAAAATCAGTAATTCTAATAACTAACAATCCGAGTTGGATAAACTCTAAAAGAATCGAAAAAGTTAGCCACTTCTGTAGTTAATTCATTAGAAGTTATAGCTCCCAATATATAAAATCGTCGTCGCACTAAATATCCTTGGTATTGTCCTTGAGTGCCATCGGCATATTGCACCAGTAATTCAATACCTGGATATCCTTTCAATACCATATTTGTGCTTTTTACAACTTTATCATTGGGAGAAATGGTTGCTCTTAAAGCAACTTGTAAAACTTCTCGAATCTCTTCCGAACCTAAATACGACGTTTCTGGAGGCATATCTTTATGGGATATTAAATACACTGTTTGTGTCGCTGCATTCATTGATCTTAGAGTTTCATCTGTGTTCTTTATTAATTCTCCAGGCATCCAAATGTTAAAATCTCGTTGTGATCCCCAATAATAGTCATCTATGGCAAGTTGAATAGGTGGCTTTTTGCTAAATCTTTCGCTGGTATTTAACTCTAAATTAATCGAAAAATCGCCAAATTTTTCTTGATTTATTAATGCACTTGCTGGATTTTGTACTTGTAAAAATGCTAGTGTAAATAGTGAAATGAAAGTTGCCTCTAAGTTACAATTGAACTTCATAATTTATTGATCCCGATAGTAAAACCTTATTGATTAGAAAGTTTTTTGACTACTAATAATAGTCTTGAGCGATAATTTACTTAAATGTGGTAAGATTTTTCCTGAACCTCATTTCAAAAATTCCATATCAACAGACGAACACCGCTTTTCATCATCACAAGTAGCAGCCACTAATGAACCATCAGGCTGAACTGCAAATACAAAATTATCAGCAGCATAAGTAGGATGTGAAATAGACGTTCCAGCATAAACAGGGTTATATCCTAATAAAACCAATCCCTGTGATGAAGACATCAGTTTCATTCTTTGATCTATAGTCGCTTTCTTTCTTATCTCAGGATCAAAGTAACTAACTCTTAAATCTCCATAATACCCTTTCATAATTAGATAACCTTTATAAACAGTTCCATTGACACTAAATGTTAATTTCCATGAGCCATAAAGAGGGTAACTAGCTTCTGTTATTTGGGCAATTGTGAATGATGAAGATGCAGTATTTTGTGTGGAATCAGTAGTAAGAGGTGCTTTTGTGGAAGCATTTTTGGCCCCTACCGATTTGATGTCAAATACTCCTATTCCTACAACTAAAACTAATACAGAAGTAGCTTGCTTCAAATTCATATCTTTTAGACCCACTTTTTTATTGCTCTTGAATCTGAAAAGCTTTGCTTTTACAAGTAATTTTTCCCCCTATATGTGTCACAAAAATTAATAAATTTATTTTGTGACACACATTTTGATAGAAATTGTGACATACTTACTTACAGATGTCAACCCCAGGAGAGAGATTGAGATTTTCAGATTACTTACGTAATAGTTGGCATTGCCAAAGTCATAATAGTGACATAGGATAATTGATGTTGACTTACTGTAAAATAGTCGCAAAAGTGAATATATAGGATTCCTATTTGATTTTTGATAGCTTGCGTGGCGTAGCCATACAAAACTCGGTACACCTTTATATTCTCGAATCCTCTTGCATGATTGCCTCTTGCCTTCCTACATAGGAAAATATGGCTAACGCCACGCTATGCCTGATGGCTCCGGCTCCCGCAGGGATACGGCACACTACGTGAACGCTATCAGGAATCAAATCGGATGCCTATATAACTGATGCAACTTAAACCGAAAATGAATCAACAAGAGTTTAATCGCATATTTGATAACCTCACAGAAAACCGCAAAAATGTATTGCAGAAAATACTTGCAGGCCACACAGATCCGGCTATAGCTGAAGCCATGAACATTTCAGAAGTATCTGTCAGAAAATATGTTGAAAGAATATGTGATGAATTTAAACCGAAGAATGAATCGGCTGATCATCGTCGTTACAAACGCTCAGACTTAGTTGTATTGTTTGCTAAATACAAACCAGAGTTATTAACTGATAGTTCATCTAAATTAACAAAAGAACTAGAAAAAGCAGTAGATAAAGATAATGAAGATATTACTAAATCTATCTTGTATCTACTATCAATTAGTAAACCTGTTCCAGAGGAATTTAAAAAAGTGCTAAGACGTATTGATTTCAGTGAAAAAGAAAAAAAAGAAATTGCTAGATCTCTAAATAAGTTAGGACATGAAAGCTATCTAAACAATGATTTTGCACTTGCTGCATCTTATCTAGAATTAGCAGTTGAATTAAACCAAAACTATGGTTCTGCTCACTATAATCTGGGAGCAACTTACGAAAAATTAGACAATTTAGATGATGCTTGTCATCACTATCAGATTGCCATTAAATATCAAAATCGCGCTGCGGATGCTGCTATTAATAACTTAGCTCGGTTGCAAATTCTCCAAGGAAATAGTGCAGATGCTATCAAAATGATTGAAGCAACTTTATCAAGGATAAAAGATCATACAGTTAAAGTTGCATTACACAAAAATCTTGCTTGGGCATATTTTCAGCAAAATTCTTATGAACAAGCACACCAGCATTTACTTATCTGTCTGGAATTAGACAGCAATTATACTCCAGCTTATTGTTTATTAGCACAAGTCCAAGCAGCACAAGGAAATCAGCAAGCTGCTAGAGAATCATGGCGAAGTTTCCTAGAATTTTATTCCCATGATCAAGAACTTAAAAAAGCCCATTGTAAATTACCAGAATTAGAAATTTGCAAGTTGGAAGCGATGAGAATTATTAATTCTTCAGACAAATAATATCCGCTCAATTAATTAGGAGGAACTATAGGATCATCATCCTCATCTCCTTGATAACTCTGTATAAACCAACTACTTTGTACTTGCAGTAATTGTACTGAGAATGACTGCAAAATATGCTCTTGTCCGTTGGTATTCACAAACTCTGACAGTGAAATTACTGAATTATCAATGCTATTCATATCAACCTCTTTTTTGTCCTTACACAACCAAGTATCTCGGAGGTCAATGTGATTGTAAATACTAATTGTTAACCAGTATTTTAGTTAATAAAACTAATAAAACTAATAAAGTTATGGCAAATTAAGATACAATCCAGAACAGGATATCAGGGGAAAACTAGACTATGGATGCGAAACAGATAATTAGAGGACTGAAGGATTGGGTAAAGCGTGAGAAAGCAATAGATTTGAACTTGAGTGATTGTCAAGAGGCGATTTTAGAATATTCTTTGCAAAATATCGCCTATGCCAATATGGAGAATCTCGGTTATGCTGTTGACACCATCAAAAATAATACCGGTCCTGAGTTATTCCAATACCTCAGTCAAGTTACGGGTAGGACAGTTAGCAAAAAGAATTGCTTGGTAACTCTTTCACGACTTTTAGAGCATCTAGGTGGTGAAAAAGATCCAGAACACAATTCATTACGGTTAGATTTGCTAGAAGCACCAAATCTTCAAGATTTTTATGGACGTGAACAAGAACTATCTCAATTAGAAACATGGATAGTTACAGAATCCCGTGCTTTGTTGGGTGTCTTTGGTATACCTGGGATTGGGAAAACACAACTATTAAGAAAGTTTGTTGATCAAGTTAAAGATAAATTTGATTATGTCATTTGGAAGGATCTTACATATTGCCCTTTATTGGCAGATTTTCTCACTGATATAGAATCATATTTTTCCGCTAGAAGAAATATACCTCTACCTCAGATACGTCAAAGAATTATCAGCCTAATTCCTTTCTTAAATCAACATCGTTGCTTACTGATTTTTGATCATTGTGAACAACTAATAGAAACTGATGAAATATCAGCAGACCAGCAAAAAATCAACTATTCTAACTATGGACTATTTTTGAAGTCTGTTTCAGAATTAGAACATCAAAGCTGTGTAGTATTTGTCGGTTTAGAAAAACATCGGCAAATGGATATTGCCGACAAATCCAGATTTAGAGAATTAACCGTAGCTGGTTTAAAAACTCAAGATGCTCAATATTATCAATACCTATTGGATAATTTTCAGTTGTCAGGTCAGGGAATAGGAACACTGATTAAAAAATATCAAGGACATCCATTGGCTTTAAAATTGGCTGCTCCATATATTAATGAGCATCATCAAGGTAAAATTGATGAATTCCTGGAAGGAACATTGTTTATTCATAATGCCATAACTGAGATATTTGATAAACATCTTTTACGTTTATCAAATACAGAAATTAATATTGTACGAAAATTAGCTTATGAAACAGAACCAATATCACTCCCTGAACTTTATAGATTTTTTCCTTCTATTTCCCAAACAGAAATTAGGCAATCTATGCATAGATTATGTACAACTGGGTTAGTCGAAAATAATGATAGCCAAAATTTGGTAACTTTTGGCCTTTTCCATCCTTTACTTACCAAGTACATTAAAAACCGTTTTCCAGAAATTTAATCACTTAAAAGGAAACTGATATGAGAAATTTTGCTAAAAGCCCCCTCCTAGCTAAACGGTTATTTTTAATAACCTTCATCTTCTTCTGTGTATCATGTGTATGTACAATAGCTTGGCCTTTTGTATATGGAAGTTACACTCTAATTTTCTCTCAAAATTGGTGTGAAAACTATGCGTTAGGTGATAATATTTCTTGTGGGGAGGAAAGTCTCTTGCGATCTGAATCTCTTAACAATACTAACTCTGAATTTGAAAAGGCTTTCGCATCTTGGAACGTGGGTAAATTTAAAGAGGCTGTCGATTTTTTTGATGAGCATAGAAAACAGAATAAAAATGACGGAGAAGCTCTAATCTACCTCAACAATGCCAAATTAATGGCAGCACGTAGAAAAAGTTACACTATTGCTGTTATTGTTCCTGCTAATATTGGTATCTCAGAAGCTATGTTAAGAGGTGCGGCTCAGGTTCAAGATGATTTTAACAATGATCCGAAAAATCCTGGTTTAAAAATTATTATCGTTAATGATAGCAATGACAATGACCCTGGAAACGCTAAACAGTTAACAAACAAACTGCTCTCTAAACAAGACATAATTGCAGTTATTGGACATTATGCCTCTGATGTCGTTAAAGAAGCTTTACCTGTTTATCAACACAGAAAAGTAGTTCTTATTTCTGCTGTTTCGGCTACTAGACAATATATTTTAGCTGATCGTAAATATCCAGACAATTTTTTATTTAAGACTAATACTGATGTTACCCATCAGATGAATAAACTAGTTGACACATTGAAAACATTAGGAATTAATATTCCTCAAGACAAAGTAGCTATTTTTTACAACAAAGAAAGCACTTTTAGTAAATCTGCTTTTGAATACTTGAAAAGCAAATTTGGTCAAAATGCTCACAATAAGATAATTGAAAAACAAATTTCTTATCTACCGAAGGTTGATAATGAATTAAATGATGTTAAGCAGCAAGGAGCTAAAGCACTGATTCTTATTCCTGATGGTCAAATTGCTAATAAGGGAAAAACTTCCAACGGTTTCAAGAATGCTAAGGATTTGATTAGAGCGAATAAAGATCAACTGCCAGTGGTAGGACAAACTGTTCTATATAATCTCGACATATTGAAATCGCTTGCAGACACTAAATATATCGACAAATTTCGGATTATCACTACTTGGAGTCCTGTAAGCAGTCCTAACAAAAATGTTGTTAAAAGAGCTGAAGAACTCTGGGGAACTAGTGATATAGGTGTTCAAGCCGGATGGTTTTATGATGCTACCGTAGTCTCGACAAAGGCTCTAACAAACGCTCTAAAAGATAAGTCATTTATGAATGATTCTGTGGAACATCAAAGATTGGCTATACAGCAGCAATTAAAATCGGATAGTTTCCAGGTCATGGAAGGAGCTTCAGGAACTATTTCCTTTGATCAGGACGGAGATAGGAAAGAAGACACTTCCCAAATATTCAAGGTTGGGCTTGTCCCCACCGATTGCCGCACAGAAGGAGCTATGTTTTTACCTGTTGACTATGATTACCAAAAGTTAGGTTGTCCAAATAAACCACAAAAGTAAATCAGTATTTTATTAACACAAGAGGGAGAAAATTATGATTCAACCTGGAGATATTATCATTGATCGTTATCGTGTCCTTGAAGACTTAAAAGGTCAATTTTCTAAAACTTTTGAGGTAGAAGATATGTTTAAAAATGATCATAAAGTTATGAAAGTTTTAATTGAATCTAGTAATCCAAAGTTAAAACATCTTTTTCAAAGAGAATTTGCAGCTTTAACAAGATTAGAGCATCCGGGAATTCCCAAGGGAGAGGAATATGGTTATTTTATATTTCGCTGTCCTCACACCCAAGAAATCTTACGTGGTTTTGTGATGGAAAAAATTGACGGACAGGATTTGGGTAAATGGCTGGAAGACAATCAAAGAATTGCTAATACAGCACAAGCTATTGAATGGCTAGAACAATTGATTACTATCTTGTCTTATGTTCATGGTCAAAAATATTTACATCGGGATATTAAACCAAGGAACATCATGTTAAAAGATGATGGTAAACTAGTATTAATTGATTTTGGGATTGTTAAAGAACTTATCGAACCAATTGATCCTCTTGCTCCTGCGACAATAATAGGAACACCACAAAATACACAAAAAATTTTGCGGTTGATCGACAGAATCAAACATGGTCCACGTGAGTTCCGTCCCCTCTTTGTTTTCTCCAGCGTTGCTTTCAATTTTGTTTTTCTGACTTTACTAGCTAGGGGAGTCAGATTAGAAGAGATACCGGGCTTACAAGTTTTCTTCGTCGTTATTATATGTGTGATTAGTGGTTTTCTTGTTGTCCCTTGGATTAAATATTATTTATTATGACATGGACACCCCTCCACGCTCACATACATCGTACCATCCACACCCGTAATCTACTCCCACCCAAACAACATCTATTAGTTGCAGTATCCGGTGGACAAGATTCCCTATGTTTAATTAAATTACTATTAGACTTACAACCCAAATGGGAATGGAACATAGCCATAGCCCATTGTGATCATTGTTGGCGCGAA
The DNA here is from genome assembly GCF_001672085.1 of Anabaena sp. AL93. Lineage (NCBI taxonomy): Bacteria > Bacillati > Cyanobacteriota > Cyanophyceae > Nostocales > Nostocaceae > Anabaena > Anabaena sp. AL93. The sequence goes on from NZ_LJOU01000041.1 coordinate 30,810, forward strand.
GACTCCCAAGCAAATGCTCACCACGTCGCCAATTTAGCAAAAACTTGGCACACACCCTTTTATTTAGAAACAGCCAATCAACCCGTCAAAAGTGAAGCCACAGCCAGAAATTGGCGATATCAAGCCTTAACAAAAATTGCCCAATGTTATAACTATCAATATATTATTACCGGACATACCGCCAGCGATCGCGCCGAAACCTTACTATACAATTTAATTCGTGGTACTGGCACAGACGGTTTACAAGCATTAACTTGGCAACGTCCACTCACCGAAAATATTACCCTAATCCGTCCACTCCTAGAAATCACCCGTTCCCAAACAGAACAATTTTGCCAAAAATTTCATCTGCCAATATGGGAAGACTCCACCAATCAAAACCTCAAACATCCCCGTAACCGCATTCGTCAACAACTAATTCCATATCTCAGAGAAAATTTCAATCCCCAAGTAGAAGCAAACCTAGCCCAAACAGCAGAACTACTTCAAGCAGACGTAGAATTTCTCGAACAAACAGCCCTTCAGTGGCGGCTAGAAGCCTCAGCAAAGGGTGATAAAGACAATTTACAAATAAACAGGCGAATATTACAAAAAGCACCCCTAGCAGTCCAACGTCGAGTCATGCGTCAGATCCTCCAAGAAATACTTCCCCATGCACCCAACTTTGAACACATTGACAAACTCACAGCCCTAATCACAGCCCCCAATCGCTCCCAAACAGATCCTTTCCCCGGTGGTTTGACAGCCATAGTCCAAGGTGACTGGATTAACCTGAGTTCGGTGTTAGGAGTTCGGAGTTTCTCCTTCGGAGACGCTACGCGAACAGAGTTATGATTTTTTCAACGAGATCATAAGGGTTTGAGACTCATATTTGGGGCAGTTTTCCAAAAATTATCTTATGTCGAACTCGGGTTCACGTGAGTTCGGAGTTAGGAGTTCGGAGTTTCTCCTTCGCAGACGCTACGCGAACGGAGTTATGATTTTTTCAACGAGATCATAAGGGCTTGAGACTCCTACGTGGGGTGAGTTTTCCAAAAATTATCGTTATGTCGAACTCACGTAGGTTCAATTAATTATTTTCGGCGATTACATTATTGCCTCTTGCCTCTTGCCCCTTGCCTCTTGCCCCTTGCCTCTTGCCTCTTGCCCCTTGCCCCTTGCCCCTTGCCTATTCCCTGTTCCCTGTTCCCTGTTCCCTTTTTTTTGTAATAAATTAGACTTTTCAAACACCCTCTAAGAAACCAACACCTCCGGTAGATTTATAAAACTCTCAATCACCTGACGCAGATCAAAAACAACCTGAAGCTGAGAATCACCAAATGCTTGCACTTGAGTTAAAGATTCACAAATCTTTTTTAACTGCTCCTGTAACCTATCAAGCTCATCCTGAATAGGTTGCAAAGCTTCCTGATAAAGATTCACTCTCCCCCAACATTCAGCAGTTGCAGTTCGTAAATTCAGTAATTGCTCCTGAATAGAATCAACTTCCTGACGCTTTACTTCTACCTCCTGAGTTTGATGATCAATAGCCCCTTGATCTGCTGCAATAGTAGCAAGTATCAAAGCTATATCACTTTCTAGCTTCTCAATTTCCGCAGATTTTCGCTGTTTCTCGGCTGCAAATTGGGAAACCAGTAATTCTAAATCACTAGATTCCCCCTTAATCTCCACCGAAATCCCTTGTCTTTGCCACAAGACCACTTGATTCCGCTGGAGAGTTTTTTGTTGTCCAATCAAATTGCGTCTTTGTCCCACCAAACTCTCGTTCAGCATCTGATAAAGATCCTGTTCATCCACTAATTCTAACTCTAAATTTACTAGTTCTTCCCCAGTGGCATGAACAATTTTTTGTTGAAGTTCTTCTATAAGTTCTTGCTTGTATTCAAGCTCCTGCTCCTGTTCCTGCACAAAATTAGAATCCCTATCTAACTTCTCCTGCCAATCTTGCACCATTTTCTCCAATTCTTTCAGAGGCATTTGTTGCAAAGCCGTCACATCAACTTCCGGTTTAGCTACCTCAGCAACAGTCTTAGTCGCCAAAAGATGCAGCTTTTGGTAAAATTCCTCCTCAGTTTCTAAATACTGTTTGAGTATGGAAGTTAATTCCTGTTTACTATTAACTATTGTTATTTGTGATTGTAACTGGGTGATTTCTTGTGCTAGAGAATCCTGTGCCTGTTGCAATTCATTTTGGCGATCGCCCAAAGTTTGCACCAGTTCCTCTCCCTCCCTTTGCTGCTGATTAGCTGCATGACGTTGGATATCCAACTTTTGCCAATGCAAGTTCAAAACATCCTGCTGCTTATTGGCAAATTCAGAAGCGTAATCAAGACTTTCCTTAACTATATTAATAGGAGCAGATGTAGCAGATAAACGATTAAGCAAATCACTTAACTTTTGACCACGCTCATTATCCACAGATTGAGACTGCTGAAGATTTAATCTGATCTCCTCTAAACAGCGCTGCTCAACGCGCAGATGTTCCCAAGCACCTTCTAAATCCCGGCGATTACGTTCAACTTCTGCCCGTAACCGCTCAACTTCCGTGCGAGACGTATTAATCAAGTGTTGTTGTGTATCTATCCGTTTAGAGTCATCCTCCAGTTTTTGTACCTCGTCCCACCGGGATTCCATTTCTATTTCCCGACGATTCAGTTCCTGAATTTGTAGCTTCAGCGACTGTTTCCACTGGTCAATTTCCTCCTCCTTAAATTTAAACTTTTCCACCTGTCGGGAAAAATTTTGCAAAATATTCACCAATGGACGACCAGCATCTTGAATCCGCTGTACTTGACGATTTGGACTCAAATCCACCAGTACCAATGCACCATCATTCAATTTACTTGCTTCATCAGTAACAATCATTTCGTCCGGGACTGGACTCCAATTTTGATCAGCACGTTGACAAGCGATCAATTTTAGTTCGCTTTTGCCACCGCCACTAAGTAAGCCACCTTTCTGTTTTTGTACTTCTGCTAAATACAGCACACCGTCAATCCTTTTGATGTACTTTGTGTCCGTGTTCTAGGATATACCGTAGATGATTCTGTCAACTTGGTTTTGTTCAACATTAGTCTAGCAGCACAAGGAAGATAAAACTATTTTCTTAGATATCATGTATATTAATACTTGCTGATACTTAATTAAAATCATTCTTACTAACCCCCCCCGATTATATATTCTCAACCAATAGTCTGAGAGGTTGTTTGAAAAGTATTAGATGAAACCGATAATCTCCAGAAACCTAACCCCCCTTCCCTACCTCTACCTAACTCTCTCCTCAGAGGCTATCACACACAAGTCAAATTACCCCCCTTAATCCCCCCAAAGCATCGGGGGAAAAACGGAAAAATTAGTTCCCTCCCCTCCTTGCAAAGGGGAGGGTTAGGGTGGGGTAATTTGAGGAATAATGGTGATTCGATAACTTGTGTGTACACCGTAGCCTCTATAAGGGGGGAGGGAAAAGGAATAACATTTAATACTGGAGAGGTTTACCAGAAGGGTTTATTTATACATTAAAAACTTTTCAAACATCCTCTGAGGATAACTATCATAAGAATACCCGGTAAGTGGGAAACGAGCGCGTCTTTAGACCTGAGAGGGAAACGACACGAGCGGTTTTAACCGCTGTGGATATTAAAATTAAAACCAGATTTTTGATTGGAACCTGGAAACCAACTCCCATTTCTGGGGTAATGTTAGCTAGATGCCTCCGGCACGCTGGCGCGAACGACCTGTTATAAGAGCTTTTTAGACTTAGGACTTACCCAGTACCCACCCTCAATTAGTTTTAGTAAGCATTGCTACTTTATACTACTTAATATCATTCAGAAATCATGGACAGTCAAAATCAGAAAGCAAAGAGTAAGCTGTAGGAGAAGCCTATCAAGAAATTTATGAGACTCGGAAATTTTATTTATTAATTTAGACTGAGTTTAACCTATAGAAATAAACATTGTGCCGTTGCGAGGTATGAAACAGCTAGTCAAAATCCCTCAAATAATAACACTGGAACATCAAGGAGTGCTTTGTAGCTAAATGCAGGGAAACTTAAATGAGATTGATATTTGCAGTATTCTCCAACTAATTGAGTTAGGACAACGGACTGGACAATTATGGGTAGAAGCCCGCACATCATATCCAAGTCACCAACTCAGTGGAGAAGAAACCTTCAAAAATCGGCAAGGAGGAGAAAATACACCACAATCATGGTTTGTATTTTTTCTCAACGGTCAAATCGTCTATTGCCAAGCAGATGACACTAGCTTATCGCGGATTGACGATTATCTCCGTTATTACCGAGTCGAACAGCCGCTTGAATCTAAACAACTGGCATCTCTAGCAGTCACTAATTCTCCAGAATATGCTTATATTTGGGCGCTTTTGGAGCAAAATATTATCACTCCGAAAATTGCTCGGACAATCATTTATGGCTTAGTCCAAGAAACTTTATTTGATCTGTTGAGCTTGCACCAAGGCAGTTTCATCTTTGAATTAGGGACAGCAATAGTACCACAATTAACCACCTTAGAAATTGCTCCATTAGTTGCCAAAATCACCAAACAAGTGCAAGAATGGAAGCAATTATACCCACATATTCAATCTACAGAACAATTACCCATTTTAGCCGATATGGCTAAATTAAGTGCCTCCTTACCAGAAGATACAGTCAAAAAATTACATAAATGGGCTGATGGAAAAACTTCTCTACGCCAACTAGCTCGCTATCTCAACCGTGATATTTTAACTTTAGCAAAAGCTATATATCCTTATGTGCAAGAGGGTTGGCTACATTTAGTATATTCAGACACATATAAACTTAGCAAAGAAAAACAAAACCTAGAAACAAAAAAACATAAAGGGCGGGTAGTATGTATTGAAGATACATTAGTGATTTGTGAGACGATAGAATCTATTCTAAAATTGCAAGGTTATGAAGTGATTTCCATCACTCATCCCTTACAAGCTTTGAGTCTCGTCTTTCAACTCCAGCCAGATCTAATTCTCTGCGATATTGCCATGCCAGTATTAGATGGTTACGAGATTTGTGCCATGTTACGGCACTCCACAGTATTTCGGTCTGTGCCAATTGTTATGCTGACTGGCAAAGACGGATTTATTGATCGCGTTCGTGCCAGCATGGTAGGGGCAACTGATTATCTGACTAAGCCTTTTACAGATCAAGAATTGCTCATGCTAGTAGCACAATATCTCAACTTAGATCATTGTCCAAGTGTGCAAATAGGAGATAAGACTTGTTGATTGAGGACAAGATAGGGTAAAAGATGTGATCACAGGAATAAAATTTAGTTGTTTAACTCTCTTCCATACACAGTAAAGTAGGGAAATAATAGACTTAATTTATACAGTTAATCTTTGCCATCACCGCAAATTATTTTCCTCAACGGAAAATCTAAATCAGGAGGCTAAATAGACATTTATGAGCACAATTCTCATTGTTGAAGACAGTATTGCCCAGAGGGAGATGATTACAGACCTACTGAAAGCTAGTGGCTTAAAAGTTACTCATGCCAGCGATGGTGCAGAAGCTTTAGAAGCGATTCAAACCACACCTCCCGATTTGGTGGTTTTGGATATTGTCATGCCCCGCATGAACGGCTATGAACTCTGCCGACGATTAAAATCTGATCCTAAAACCCAAAATGTTCCTGTTGTCATGTGTTCTTCTAAAGGTGAAGAATTTGATCGCTATTGGGGAATGAAACAAGGGGCAGATGCTTATATAGCAAAACCTTTCCAACCAACTGAATTGGTAGGAACAGTCAAACAACTCCTGCGAGGACAAGGATGAAAATAATATGGTTAGTAAACCAGATTTTTTAAGTGGTACAGGGCAAGATCAATTTCGTCCCGAATTACAACTAGAAAGTCCTGAAGGTGAGTTGCATTTGCGGTTTTATCTGCCCTCACGTCAGGAGTTTGCCCTGCAAGCCACGGGAATTCGGGAAGTAATTGAACTTAGTCCTGATCAGATTACACCAATTCCTAACACATCGCCCTTACTATTAGGTACGCTAAACTTACGGGGGCGCTTGATTTGGGTGGCTGATTTGGGTCAATTTCTGGGGGAAACAACGCCATTAAACACGGATTGCTCAGAAATTCCAGTCATTGCCATTGAAGATCAAGATACGATAGTAGGCTTAGGGGTAGAAGAAATTTGTGGGATGGACTGGCTTGATGTACAGTATCTAATGCCACAAAATAACGTACCAGATGCAATGGCTCCGTTTTTGCGTGGAGAATGGTTATTTGATACAGAAAAAGAAAAAAAATATTTGCGACTACTGGATCAGATAGCAATTTTGCGAAGTGCGCGGTGGGCAGGGTGAAATTAGTCGGAATTCAATTGGGAGGGAGGAAATGGAAACACGTATAAATTCTCAAGAAATAACTTATGATAGAGCTAGAACAGCCTATGAGCAGCAAGATTATGAATTAGCTGCGATAGTGATTAATCAGTTGATGCAGAATTCACCAGATGACCCTGATTCACATTTGCTAAAGGGACACATCTACTATATGTTGCAACAATATGATGTAGCTAGGAGTGAGTATCAAATAGTATTGCGTCTAACAGATGATCAAGAAAGTGTTAGTCTTGTTCATAATTGTCTAGCAACTATAGATCAGTTTACACAGCCTTTTGGTGATGATGAATCTCTGTCTCAGGGGACAACTGAAGTATCTTTAGATTCAGGAGTTATGGGGAATTGGCATGGTAGCAACCTGGAAATGAACTCCTTTGAAGAATACGAATCACCCCTGGATATTCAAGAACATAATCCGTTTAGTGATCCAGATAGTCTAGAATTTGATAGCGATTCATTGGATACTGCCACGACTGATAATCCCTTTGGCTTATCTAGTGAATATCTCGCGGATAATCCGATATCAGATCAATTAGAATTATCACCTTTTTGGCAAGAAGGAAGTTCTGCCGGTCATAATCATGGGGATATTAATAACAATCTAGCTAATGGCAGTTCAGTCATGAGTAATGGTGAGGAGAGCTATTCACCTTTTGCAGAAACTAAATTGTCGGTTGATGATGATTCTGAAAATCAGACTGAGCTATTCATGGGGGAAGATGAAGATATAGATAAATTGATGGATGATAATTCTCCAGACTTAACCACTAGTGTAAAAAATACATATTTGGAGATTAATGAACAGGCTATCAACAACGATAATAATATAGGAAATAATTGGCAAAATAGCCAGGAAGAGGACTTTTCTCTCAGTAGCCAAGATAGTTTACTGCATAATATATCCGGGGAATCTGCACCTAGATCACAGACCCAACTTAATCAGCAATCAGGATCATTTATCAACGATTCTGTACTACCACAACGGCAGTTTAATTTCAACTCCTCGTCAGGAAAAAATAATTTTGATGATGATAGCTTTGATTTAGATGCGTTTGAATCGGCTTTTGGGTCAGAGGCTGAAGTAGATTCGGGGATTGAAACCTTCGTTTCCACTCAAGATACCAGTAATATCTCTAGTGGAAATATTCGCAAGAACAAAGATTTTCTCAACGACTTTGATGAATTTGATGATCTAGGTGATATCCCCGGCTTTGAACTCACTGAAGATGATAGTTTTGATGATAGGCGAATGCTGTCAGAATCCCTGGATAGTCAGGTAAATTCCCAAGCTCAATTTGTGAATAACTCATTCGCTAATGAAAGAGGGGATGCTTATCAGGATCTCAGTCATCGTGATGAAGAACTATTCACAATTACAGGTGATCAAGAAGCATCTCGTATATTTACTCAATCAGACCTTGCGAGGACAGAACCAATTGTCACCTCAGAACAAGGGCTATTTGGACATTTTGAAAATGCCTCCTTAGACCATAAACAATGGTGGATAGCTGGCAGCGTCGGTTTGGTATCAATGTTGGGTGTAGCTCTGGTTAGTGCTTTGGCAATTTCCATTTCACCGGCTCAACAACGGGAATCCGTGAGAAATACAGGGTTGTTAATGGCTTTGGCTGCGGGAGCTACAGGTGCAGCTACTGCCGGGTTTATGGGGAATCTCACGCTTAAACAAATTCGCCGGACTACAAAGGACTTACAAGCTCAGTTTGATTCTGTGCGTCAAGGTAATTTGAATGTGGAAGCTACTGTTTATTCACAAGATGAATTAGGCTACTTGGCTACTGGCTTTAATGATATGGCTAGGGTAATTTTCACAACTACCAATGAGGCGCAACGTAAAGCCATTGAGATGGAAGAAGCGAAGGAAAACCTTCAACGTCAGGTAATTCGCCTTCTGGATGACGTAGAAGGAGCAGCTAGGGGAGATTTGACGGTTCAAGCTGAAGTCACAGCCGACGTACTGGGAGCGGTAGCGGATGCCTTTAACCTGACAATTCAAAACCTGCGGGATATTGTCCAACAGGTGAAAGTGGCGGCACGGGATGTGACTAAAGGTTCAACTAATTCAGAAACCTTTGCGAGAGCTTTATCTGGGGATGCTTTGCGACAGGCAGAAGAGTTGGCTGTGACTTTGAATTCTGTACAGGTAATGACATATTCCATTCAACGGGTAGCAGAGGCGGCCAGGGAAGCGGAAACTGTAGCCCGTGATGCTAGTAAAATTGCTCAGAAAGGGGGCGAAGCGGTAGAAAATACGGTGGCAGGGATTTTGGAAATTCGGGAAACTGTGGCAGAAACTACTCGCAAAGTGAAACGTTTGGCGGAATCTTCCCAGGAAATTAACTCTATTGTTGCCATAGTTTCACAGATTGCTTCTCGAACTAATTTATTGGCTCTTAATGCCAGTATTGAAGCGGCGAGAGCAGGAGAAGCGGGTCGAGGGTTCGCTATTGTGGCTGATGAAGTGCGACAGTTGGCTGATCGATCTGCGAAGTCTTTAAAAGAAATTGAGCAAATCGTGATGCAAATTCAGAGCGAAACTAGCTCAGTGATGACAGCTATGGAGGAAGGGACACAACAGGTAATTCATCAGACTAAATTAGCAGAAGAAGCCAAGCGATCGCTAGATAATATCATCCAGGTAGCCGATCACATTGATATTTTAGTACGATCAATTACCAGTGATACCGTAGAACAAACGGAAACCTCCCGTGCTGTCGCCCAAGTCATGCAATCTGTGGAATTAACAGCCCAAGAAACCTCTCAAGAAGCACAGCGGGTTTCTGGAGCTTTGCAACACTTAGTGGGAGTGTCCCGGGATTTAATTGCCTCCGTGGAACGCTTCCGAGTGGAAACTATCGAATCTAGGTAAGAGGCAAAAGTCAAAAGGCAAAAGGAACAATTAATGTCTACCTCTATGCCTAGTAGTCTGTCAACCCGAAAATGACGGGTGAAGGCAAGCAGGGGGAGAATAGAGGCAGGGGGGGCAGGGGAGAGAAGAACAGAAGTTTTTTCCGATCATTACCCGTCAAAATAAATTTGACAGACCACTAGTACAACGCGGTGTAAATAAACCAACCATTCTAAATCGTTAAAAAGCCTATAAGTAGTCGGACAAAATTAAATTCACTCGTTGAGAGAGGGAACAGGGAACTTTTAACTGGGAACAGAAAAATCAATTGTGTAATTAATTCTGTCCCATTACTTACTGTCTTCGTTTTGACTTTTGACTTTTGACTTCCGCCCTGCGGTACTAGTCTGTTAACTTTTTTGTTTGCCATGCGCCTTTTCTTGCACCTTTTACCTGTAGTAAGCCGATTTAATTAACTATGCAGCCGGAACAACAACAACGGATTTTAGGTTACTTTCTCGAAGAAGCCAGAGAACACCTAAACACTATTGAACAAGGATTACTGAATCTTCAAGGAACCCTGGAAGATTCAGAAATGATTAATGAAGTCTTCCGTGCAGCCCACTCTATCAAAGGTGGTGCGGCTATGTTAGGTCTGAGTAGTATTCAGCACACGTCCCACCGTCTTGAGGATTGCTTCAAAATTCTTAAAGAACATCCTATTCAAGTAGACCAAAGATTAGAGTCTTTGCTACTGGACATCTGTGATACATTAAAAGCCTTGATAGACAATCTTGGCAATCCCTTTGGGTTATCAGAGGAAAAAGCTCAAGCTTTGATGTCAAAAACTGAACCAGTCATGCAATGGCTGAATGAGCATATAGAACTACTGCTAAAACAGGGTAATAATCAAGTATTAAACCCTAGTAGCGCATCTCCTACCCGGTTGCACATAGAGCCACCTGTTTCCCCACAGATACAAAATTCACCGATACCAAGTAAACAAAATCAGGATTGGACAGAGTTTCAAGCACAGGTGTTACAAGTTCTGCGGGAAATGTTGCAACAGTTTAAAAAAACTAACATAGAGACTTCCCGTAACAATTTACAAGAATGCTGTCATCAATTAGTAAAAATTGGTAGAGAATTAAATTTATCAAATTGGTGCAATCTGTGTGAATCAGCAGCCCTGGCTATATCCAATCCCGATAATAGTTATTTAACTTTAGCCAAAATAATTATTACTGAAATTAAGCAAGCGCAAGAATTAGTTCTCCAACATAGAGATGGGGAAATTACTATTAGTCAACAATTAGAAAATCTGTTTCCTCTTGTACAACTGGAGTTATTAGAATTTGCAGAAACGGAAACTGGGGAAACTTTATTTACAGATACGACAGAAATAAATTTAGAACCCAACATCAATGGATTTACCGATCCAGCTTTGTTTGATCATCAATCAACTGTGACTGAGAAATCTCCAGAAATAGGAATCTCTGAGTTAAACACTCTGGCTGATTTATTTGAAGGCGATACCCCCGATTTAGAAAATAATTGGCAACAAGAAGAAATATTAGAAGATATCACCAACTATCAGTTACCAATTACCAATAGTGAAGTTGAAGAGAATAATTACAATTTAGCTGATTTACTGTTCTTTGAAGATGACAATATACATAAGATAACTGCAAATAATCATGAGGATTTAAGTCTCTTATTTGATGATAGTTTATTAGAATCAGGGGATATAGCGGAAACAGTTAGTTCTCAACCGATAGAACCTAGTAATCTGTTGTCAAATCATACAGATTTACAATTTCCATCAGATGATGTGTTGCTAGAATTAATCTCAATTTCTAGACAATCTCGGCAGCCTAATTCTGAAAATGAGACAAATAGCAGTAATAATTTAGAAGAATTATTGACCTTCATAGCCGATGATGAATTAATATTTACAGATGAAACAACTGAATCAGAAAATACTGCGATAGCAGAAATAGCTACAGAACCTCAAATCAATTTTGATAATTCCTTTTTATCGGCAAATACAGATGCCAATTTTCCAGTAGAAGTTATTCCTACCAATGTAAAAACATCAAAAATAAAACCATCGGCACCAGAAAGTTTATCATTAGATAATTTATTTACAGCGGTAAAACCCCAGCCACCCCTGGTCAATGAAATTGATGATTTATTCAGTACACCAGAAATAACAACTAATCTTGCTAATTCAGTAGATGATCCAGATAACTTCTGGGATGATCTAGGCATAAGTGACTCAGAAAACACCTCTGTAATTAGTCAAGATATAGCTAAAGAACTAGAGGAGAGTTTATTTAGTGCATCTCTTGAAATTGGCACAAAATATCAGCAATTAACGACAAATAATCATGTAGATAAAAAAGGGTTTAATCCAACTTCCCAAGAGGAATATTTTGATTTATTCTTCACGTCAGATAGCGATACTGGGGCGGAAGCCATAGATAATTTATTTGATGATTTTATAGATGCCAACTCTAACAATGTTTCCCAATCTAGAGAATTATTTCTACCAGAAATTAATAGTTTTTCTCAACCTCCAGAAGTAACAGCAGATCAAGAAATTTTTGAGCCTGTTGAAGATGGCAATGATGACGGTTTGATTTTGTTTGAAGAGGAAATAACATCTTCTAAATCCGACACTAATCTAGATTTTACCTCTAATTTTGCAGATTTCAACTTAGAATTAGACTCAATTTTGCTAACAGCAATAACTACAGATAGTGCCGTAGTGGATGAAACTTACTCAGAATTAGAGTTAGACAACCCATTACAATCATCTTCAATAGATGATTTTGCGGCAATAGAAGCATTATTGGATGAACCTGTAGAAGATATAGTAGAAGCATCTTCAATAGATGATTTTGCGGCGATAGAAGCACTCTTATCCACAGCATTAGGAGAAATTACTAATCAGGAGTCAGAATCTATCCCAGGGGAAGATTTGGCAGCATTAGAAGCATTGTTGGATGAGGTGGGAGACAAAGAAGCACAGATAATTATTGGACAGACACCAGTAATTGTTCGACCTGTAGTAACGAACTCTCAAAATACTTTTTCTTCCTTGGGATTAGAAGATGAATTTAGTGAATTAGAGGATTTATTAGAACAGGCTGATAAAACAATATCTGGCTCGTCTGCCGCATCAGGAAAAACTTCTACTAGCAAAATCCCCATCCCCCGTCCGACAACTCGACGAACGATAAGAGAAGAAAGTATGAAAATTCCAGTTAAGCAACTGGATGATATGAGTAACTTAGTCGGGGAGTTGGTGGTAAATCGGAATACATTAGAGCAGGATCATGAACGTCTGCGACAGTCTCTAGATAGTCTTTTGGTTCAGGTACAGCATCTATCAGATGTGGGAGTGAGGATGCAGGAATACTACGAGCGATCGCTCTTAGAAGCCTCTCTCCTATCCAGTCGCCGTTATCGAGAACATGATGGACCACCATCAGGAAATTCCCATAATCGCGGCTTTAGCGAAATTGAAATGGATCGGTTTACGCCCTTCCATATCCTGGCACAAGAAATGATTGAGTTCATCGTGCGAGTCCGGGAGTCAGCCAGTGATATTGACTTTGTTACCGAAGAAACAGAACAGGTAGCAAGACAGTTACGCCAAGCAACTAGTCAACTACAAGAAGGATTGACAAAAGCCCGAATGGTTCCATTTACCCAAGCTGTTGATCGTTTGCGGCGAGGGGTGCGGGATAATGCCATTAGATATGGTAAACAAGTAGAATTAGTCACAGAAGGAGTGGATACCTTAGTTGACAAGATGATTTTGGATCGTCTCACAGATCCATTGACTCACATGGTCAATAATGCGATCTCTCACGGCATTGAAACCCCAGAAGTTCGGGAAGCCGCAGGTAAATCACCCGTAGGTATCATTAATATTCGCGCCCTACAACAAGGAAACCAAACCATTATTTCTGTTAGTGACGACGGTGCAGGTATTGATCATCAAAAAGTTAAAAACAAAGCCGTTAAAAAAGGTATCCTTACCCCCGAACAGGCAAAAACCATGTCTCGGATTGATACCTACGAACTTTTATTCCTCCCCAGCTTTAGTACCGCCGATGAAGTAGACGATATCAAAGGTAGGGGTGTGGGCATGAACGTCGTCCATAACGATATCAGCGAAATTCGCGGTACTGTTGGTACTGACTCCACACTAGGTCAAGGAACGATCTTTACCATTCGTCTACCACTGACCCTAAGTATTTGTAAAGCCCTATTCTGCATTTGCGATCGCACCAGAATCGCTTTTCCAATGGATGGTGTGGAAGATACCCTAAATATTCCCAGCAAAAACATTCAGCAAGATGCTGACGGAGAATCATTTATCGTCTGGAGAGAGATTATTCTGCCCTTCAAGCCTTTAAAAGATATCTTAGTTTTTAACCGTCAACTTAGTCGTGGCAACATCTATGGGACTAAAAAAAATGATGACATGATTTCTGTCATCGTTATCCGTTCAGGCAATACAATGATCGCTTTACAAGTTGATCAAGTCCTCAGTGAACAAGAAATTGTAATTAAGCAATTTGAAGGACCAGCACCTAAACCAAGTGGCGTAGCTGGTGCTACAGTTCTTGGTGACGGTATGATCATGCCCATTGCTGACGTACTAGAAATCATTGACATCTTCCAAGGCAAGATGTCTAAACATATCGGTGGCAATTGGCAGCAAACAAATTCACCATCAGTAAACACCATCTCCGCTGACAAAGTAGAAACAACAGTATTAATCGTTGATGACTCCATCACAGTTCGAGAACTTCTATCTCTTACCTTCAGCAAAGCTGGTTATCGGGTAGAACAAGCCCGTGATGGGCAAGAGGCATGGGATAAACTTCGTTCCGGTTTACATTGCGATATCGTTTTCTGTGACATTGAAATGCCTCGTTGTGATGGATTAGAACTGCTGTCTCGAATGCAGAAAGATGGTTCTTTTGGCAACTTACCTATCGCCATGCTTACCTCTCGTGGTGCAGATAAACATAGACAAATGGCAATACAACTTGGTGCTAGTGGCTACTTTACTAAACCCTATTTAGAAGAAGCACTTTTAGAAGCAGCCTCGCGGATGCTAAAAGGAGAAAACGTCGTAGTTACAGCTTAATGAAGAATACTAGGGTAAAAAGTATCCTCCAGTAATTTACAGTCGGGTAAAAAATTGCTGGTGCTGATGATTAACCACGCTTTTATTCCTTAAAACCAAACTGTGTAAAGAAACGTAAAATCGCCCAAACCCTCTTCACTCTTGCCTCTTGCCTCTTGCCTTTTGCCTTGCCATAACGACAATTTTCAACGCCAACCTACTTATTAACCTGCAAGTGCTTTTTTAGATGACCCATAAACGGCATTTCTGAATGTGACGGAGATCCTAAAGATGATTGGATACAATCATTTACTGAATAACAACTTCAAAAATTCACAATAATTTCACCATAACTTCATATTTATGGATATTACACAATTTGCTCAATTAATTATCAACGGTATCGCTGTCGGTAGCATTATCGCCTTAGCAGCAGTAGGACTGACCTTAACCTATGGGATTTTGCGGTTGTCTAATTTTGCCCACGGTGATTTTCTCACATTAGGAGCTTATTTGACTCTCATGGTCAATGCTATGGGTCTAAATATTTGGTTGTCAATGATTGTGGCTACCGTGGGAACTGTGGGAGGAATGTTACTAGCAGAAAAATTGCTATGGTCAAAAATGCGGTCTATCCGTGCTAGTTCGACAACACTGATTATTATCTCTATCGGTCTAGCTTTATTTCTCCGCAATGGGATTATTTTTCTCTGGGGAGGTAAAAACCAAAATTATAATTTGCCCGTGATTCCGGCTTTAGAATTTGGGACTTTAAAAGTACCGCAAAATCAATTATTGGTACTGGGATTAGCTATTTTGGCGATTTTATCGCTACACTACTTGCTACAAAATACGAAAATTGGTAAGGCAATGCGGGCAGTAGCTGATGATTTAGATTTAGCTAGAGTATCTGGTATTAATGTTGATAGGGTAATTTTGTGGACTTGGGTAATTGCTGGGACATTCACTTCTTTAGGTGGGAGTATGTACGGGCTAATTACAGCAGTGCGTCCAAATATGGGTTGGTTTTTGATTTTACCTTTGTTTGCTTCAGTGATTTTGGGGGGAATTGGTAATCCTTATGGAGCGATCGCCGCCGCCTTTATTATTGGTATTGCCCAAGAAGTTAGCACCCCTTGGCTAGGTTCACAGTACAAGCAAGGTATAGCTCTACTAATCATGATTGTGGTGCTGCTTATTCGTCCCAAAGGTTTATTTAAAGGCACGATTTAAACAGCACCGATCTAGTTCTAACTATTCAATGATGTGGAAGTAGTAAGCTGCTACCAAAAAGTTAACAGCCAAAAGTAACAACGCCCAGCCAGTACGGAAAGCGTAGGAAGGTTTAGCAGCGGGTTTGCCTTTAGCAGTCATAAGCGGTTCTCCTAATTTAGTGACTTTTTAAGAAATAGCAAACTCACGCGCCAATTTTGCAAATTCTTTAAAAATATTTTTGTAACCCACATTCCGCAGGTGTTTTTTGAATTTTCGGAATTATCCATAACCCAATGATAACAAGGCTTTCAGACAATGACACGCAATTCTATATTAGAGCGATGCCTTCGGCGCGGCGTAGCCATCGCCGATATATTTAAAGCTCGAATCAAGTTTATTGAGAATAATGTCAATAAATTAGTTGGTTTGAGATTAAATTCATTGAATACCGACCTAGATAGCAAAAAGCATGAACTGGTTATTATGATTGGGTTTTAGCTGTTTTATGAAATTCTTTTTTTGACAAAATAACCTGCTGGGA
>NZ_LJOU01000042.1:0-46732 GCF_001672085.1 Anabaena sp. AL93
TTAGTATTATTGATTGTCATTGCTTATAGTTTAGCCACTATGCACGGTCAACGGATGAAAAAATTAGGTATAGAGACTTATGCCGGACGTATTCAACAACATCAGGACAAGTACCCACGTCAAAGTGATTTTAGCTTTGCTCTCTACGGACAACTATGGATTTATGGTATGGAATTATGGGCTGATTTAGCTCTGAATTTAATCAATCTCAAGCCTCATAAACGCCTCTTTTTTCAACGGGGCTTTCAGGCTCTATCCCTTATGAAACAAGCTCTTTAGCCGCCTTGTCACCCGTTAAGAGCACAAAATAACCATTTTGAAATAGCATTATTCCTATCTGGAGTAATTAATACAATTAATCCTCAACAAAAATTTGGCTATTATGTCATAAGTAATGGATATAATCGAAAAATCATTTATTACAAAGATTTTCTTAGAGATTTTATTATTTCTTCTGAGAATTCAGAACTCTTTACTACTGGATATAGAGAATATTCTGCTGGCAATCATGAAATGGCAATTGATTGTTTTTCAAAGGCAATTTTGGAAAAAATAAAATTGGCATCTTTTTTAGTTAAATTTGGAATAGAAACATTAGATGCTACTGCAAGTATCAAATACTTAACGAAAGCTATAGAATTAGATAATAATTTAACATACAATTACAGATTGTTTGAAAAATTAGGTATTGCTTACTATAATCTCGCAAAAGCAAATTCACAAAAACTTAGCGATATTCTTGAAAAATCAATCATCAATTTTCAAATAGCACTTGACTTAAATCCAGCCAACCCAAACTTATACTATTATTTAGCTAATGCAAAAATTGATCAAGCCAATGTCAATCCGATTTTTTTACTAGAAATATTAGACTTGCTTAATCAAGCAATAGAACTAAATCCATTATATGAGGATGCCTTTATTTTAAGAGGGAGAACTTACAGCTACTTAGGTTGTTTTACTGAATCAATAAACGACTATATTAAAGCTATTGGAATAAATCCAAGAAATGAAAATACTATTGCATCTTTGAAAATACAACAGTATAATCTATCTTTACAGAGGGATCAAGATAAAATAATCTCTATTAAAGATTTAAATAATTGGATGAAAGGAAATTATGAAGGTTAACTAACATTTTTTTAACCATCAACTTTATAATTCAGTTCATGTTCATCTCCCGGTAGCCGTCGAAATGGGTGTCTCAAAAATAGTAATCTCTAAATCTTGGGAAGAAATATCCAGTGGTTGTAATCGTTCAAATAATAGAGGGATTAGCTGTTTTTTTTGCTTCCACACTCTGCCCCTCAAGCATACTGAATTCTATAATGGTATAAAGAACGCCTACACCAGTGCTGAAAGCGATCGCTATTTCCCAATGGCTCTTGACTTTTAGCAGAAATATGCCAAACTAATATTTAGATAGTCTAATTATTTGAATAAGGAAGTAAATCCGACTCGTGACGAAACTTACGGGAAGAATAGAATCTGCGGAAATACCTGCACAAGTTCCAAAGTCAGTAATACTGCAAACCTTGGAACTGACGCGCCGCTTTGAAAAATCAACAGCCGTTGATGCTTTAAATATCTCCGTTGCATCGGGAGAAGTTTTTGGTTTACTTGGTCCCAATGGTGCGGGAAAAAGTACAGTAATTAAAATGTTAACAACCTTGCTACCAGTCAGTAGCGGGAAAGCATACTTAGCCGGTTATGATGTGACTCATCAACCTGATGCAGTCAGAAGAGTCATAGGTTATGTACCCCAGGCTTTATCAGCAGATGGGACTTTAACAGGTTATGAAAATCTGTTAATATTCTCTAAATTGTATGATATTCCCCCTCGACGCAGAAAACAGCAAATCGCTGAAGTGCTGGAATTTATGGGTTTGGAGGATGTAGCACATCAGTTAGTGAGAACTTTTTCTGGGGGAATGATTCGGAAACTGGAAATTGCTCAAGCCATTTTACATCAACCCCAAATCTTATTTCTAGATGAGCCAACAGTCGGATTAGATCCAGTTGCAAGAACACAAGTATGGCAACTTGTACAGCAACTGCGGATTGAGTACGGTACAACCATCTTTTTAACTACCCACTTTTTAGAAGAAGCAGATCATCTTTGTAATCGAGTGGTGATTATGAATCAGGGTAAAGAAATTATCACCGGTTCACCGTCAGATTTAAAAGCCGCTATTGGGAAACCAGAAGCAACCTTAGATGATGTCTTCATCCACTACGCAGGAAATCAATTAGTATCAGGAGTGAGTTATCGTGAGACTGCAAGAACCAGACGTACCACTCAACGGTTGGGTTGAACCCAGATATAATCGCCCCAACGGGATTTTTGCTAATATTAAAGAACTATTTACTAAAACCCTGGTAATTACTGAATTGGAAGTGCGAAAACTCCGTCATGATCCTAGTGATTTAGTAATTCGGGCTGTACAACCGGCTTTATGGTTACTCATATTTGGGCAAGTATTTACTCGGACTCGTGCTATCCCTACAGGTAATTTACCTTACTTGGATTTTATGACTCCCGGTATTTTGGCTCAGAGTGCGCTGTTTGTTGCTATTTTTGCTGGGGGAATGACATTAATTTGGGAACGGGATTTAGGGATTTTGCAGAAATTCTTAGTTGCACCCATACCCCGTGCAGCGATTGTCTTGGGCAAGGCTTTTGCGGCTGGGATTCGTTGTTTTTCCCAAGTGGTGTTTATTTACCTTTTAGCGTTTTTGTTGGGTGTACACCTCAATCTCAATCCTTTGGGTTTCTTGCAAGTTGTCCTAGTCATATTTTTGGGAGCAGCTTGTTTTTGTACCTTTTCACTGATCATCGGTTGTTTGGTGAAATCGCGGGAAAGATTTACAGGAATTGGACAATTAATCACCATGCCCTTGTTTTTTGCCAGTAATGCCATCTATCCTATTTCATTGATGCCAACGTGGTTAAAATTCATTTCCCACTTGAATCCTTTGACTTATGAAGTGGATGCTTTACGCGGTGCAATGCTGGCAAATGGCTCAAGTATTTATGGGTTTGGGTTAGATTGTACAATTCTCTTGCTAACATTAATAGGTTTAACCTACATCTGTGGCCGACTTTATCCACAGGTGGCAATGTAATCTGGAGAAAAACGGTCTTATGAGTTTGGATAAACCCTCTGAAGAATGTGCCGCTAGGGTGATGGAAACTGTCCCCTTATTGATGCGGTTTATCCGATCTGAAATGCGATCGCACAGTTCTGACTCTTTATCTATACCACAATTGCGATCGCTCGCTTTTCTGAATCGCAATCCTGGTGCTTCCTTGTCTGAGGTAGCAGATCATCTCGGAGTCACCTGTGCTACAGCATCCACAACTATAGAAAAATTAGTCCAACGTAATCTGGTGCAACGGACAGATAATCCTCAAGAACGACGACGAGTAGTCCTGAATTTGACGAGAGAGGGAAAACTGCTTTTAGAGCAATCCCAGGAAAAAACTCGCGGGGAAATTGCGGAAATTCTGGAGGGTTTGACACCAGAGCAAGTATCACATATTGAATCAGGCTTGACTCTACTAAAAAATGTCTTCGAGCAAACAGAAACCAACTCACCATAACAGTAAGGCTGCACAACACGATCCTTTGGCAGCCATGAGATTTCGAGATTATCGGCTCTTTACCATTGGGCGTGTAGTCCTCTTCACGGGGGGACAAATGCAGACGGTAGCACTGGGCTGGGAGCTATATGAGCGAACAAATTCAGCGATGGCTTTAGGTGGAATCGGGTTGGCGCAGGTTCTCCCCATGATTGCCCTAACTTTGATTACGGGTCACGTTGCTGATAAAAATGACCGGAAAAAGATTACTTTATATTCAATGCTGCTATTAATGTTTTGTTCTCTAACTTTAGCGGCTATTTCCTATTATCAAGGTGCAGTTTTTCTAATTTATGCTTGCTTATTATTAATAGGTGTAGCTAGGGCATTTCTCAAACCTGCTGGTGATGCGCTGATGTGGCAGTTAATACCGATGAGTGCTTTTACTAATGCAGCGACTTGGAATAGTAGTAGTTTTCAATTAGCGTCAGTAATTGGGCCAGCTTTGGGAGGATTTAGTATTGCTCTGTTCAAGAATGCGACGGGAGTATATATATTATCAGCGATCGCAGCACTATCATGTTTTTTCCTCACCGCAGCCATTAAACCCCAAAAAACCAACTTTAAGAAAGAACCAATATCCCTGAAAACCCTAGCTGCTGGGGCTGAATTTGTTTGGAATAATCAACTAATTCTCGCAGCTATTACTTTAGATTTATTTGCTGTTTTGTTGGGTGGTGCAGTGGCATTATTACCCGTTTTTGCCAAAGATATTTTGCACGTTGGGCCTGTGGAATTAGGTTATTTACAAGCCGCTCCATCCATAGGTGCATTAATTATGGCTGCATTGTTGGTATATTTACCACCTATCCGCAAAGCTGGCCCCGCCTTACTTTGGTCGGTTGTCGGCTTTGGGATTGTGACAATTATTTTTGGACTGTCTCGTTGGACATGGTTGTCGTTGTTGATGTTGGCATTAAGCGGGGCGTTAGACAGCATTAGCGTGGTGATTCGTCATACTTTGGTGCAAATTCGCACTCCTGACCATTTGCGGGGTCGAGTTGCGGCTATTAATAGTGTGTTTATCAGTGCTTCTAATGAGTTGGGGGGTTTTGAGTCTGGTTTGACTGCGGCTTTATTTGGTCCGGTGTTTTCTGTTGTTGGTGGGGGTATTGGGACGATTTTGGTGGTGGTTGCAACGGCTGCAATTTGGCCGGAGATTAGGAAGTTGGGGGCGTTGCATGAGGATTTATAGGAGAAATAGTCTCACGCAGAGGCGCAGAGTCACAGAGAGGAAGAAATGAGGTAATATAAAAGTTAGAAACAGAATTAGGGATCAGTATGTCGGCTAAAGATGTCTTTCATCAAGTTGTCAAAAAAGCTCTACAGAAGGACGGTTGGCAGATTACTCATGATCCCCTATCAATTAGTGTAGGCGGGGTAAATCTATCTATTGATTTAGCCGCTGAAAAGCTGATTGCAGCGGAAAGAGAAGGAGAAAAAATTGCTGTTGAGATCAAAAGTTTTTTGGAGAGATCATCTGCAATTTCGGAATTTCATACAGCGTTAGGACAGTTTATTAATTATAGAGGTGCATTAAGAAGAAGACAGCCAGATCGTGTTTTGTATTTAGCAGTACCTTTAACAACCTATAAGACATTTTTTAATCTTGATTTTCCTAGAGATATGATTGAAGAGAATCAAGTCAAAATGATTATTTATGATGTAGAGCATGAGGTGATTGCAGAATGGATAAACTAACTAGATATCGTCAGCTTGTACAGCAAATTTTACAAGAATACAGCGAACAAAGACCTGCTAATGGAAATATAGAAGTTGAGACAATTTTTGATACACAACGTGACCACTATCAAATAGTTCATGTAGGTTGGGAAGGTCAAGAATGGGTACATAGTTGTATTATTCATATTGATATTAAATGTGAAAAAATTTGGCTGCAATGGAATGGTACTGAAGATGATATTGCAAATAATTTGGTTACGGTGGGAGTTCCAAAGGAAGATATTGTCTTGGGTTTTCAGTCTCCTTTTATGAGGAAGTTTACAGAATATGCTGTGGGTTAGGTGTCTTGTTGAAAATGTCGAGGATTTCGCGTAGTGGATTGCGAGTATAAATAAAAGCAATTAAGCTTAGATCACCAAGATGATTTAACTCATTATTCAATTCGAGCAGATTATGAAAATTTTTCTTTCAAAGAAGATTATAAATCATTTTCATATCTTATGGGAAAAAAGCTGATTACTCCTCTTCCCATTGAACAATCTAGAATCTGGCCATTTTCTGACAAAGAAGAAAATTGTGTTGAGTTCGTTAGCGGCTTTATTTGGTCCGGTGTTGTCTGTGGTTGGCGGGGGTATTGGGACGATTTTAGTGGTAGCTGCGACGGCGGCGATTTGGCCGGAGATTAGGAAGTTAGGGGCGTTGCATGAGGATTAATTGTCAGAATCAGGATTTCTAGGATTTGAGGATTTACAGGATTTAATTTTTTCATCCTGTTAATCCTGGACATCCTGATTCAGACAAGATATAGATTAGATTATCTAGGAAATCTCATGAGAGAAATTGATTTATGGAAACTGAAAAGACGATTCTGAACCGAAGTTTTCATAATGATGAACCCAACATTCAGTTATATACTTTTCCATTCCTTCTGGAATAACTGCTTGATGCCAATTTTCGCCAGCAAAATCTTCGACAAATTGCTCATTTTCCCAAATTGAAATCATCACATATTCTTCGGTTGCCCATTTTGTTGGTCTGCCAATAGTGACAGACACCAAACCTTGATATGACTTAACAAGTGGGATTGATACCTTCAGGAATTTTGACTCAAATTCTTGATGAAATTGCAATGGAACTCTGACCCGAAAAATGCGGCTGATCATTTAAGTTTTTGGGTATTTAGGTTACTGATAAAATATCCTACAGAAAAATAACAGTAATATCAGCAGGTATTGGTAAAGTTTCACTTTTTATCCATAAAATCCCTAACTACCCAACCGTCACCGGAACTTTATAATAAACCGGCTCATTCCCCGCTTTCCATTTGATATTACAACCAATACTCGGCTTTTGCTGCCAAATAATTTCCTGATCTGCTAAAACATAATTAATCGCTTTCCGTAAATCTTGTCCAGTCACAGGTAAATCATTTTTTGGACGACTATCATCTAATTGTCCTCGATAAGCCAGCTTTCTATTAGCATTAAATACAAAAAAGTCAGGAGTACAAGCTGCAAAAAAATCTTTAGCCGCTTTTTGACTTTCATCATAAAGTAAAGAATAAGATAAATCTAATTCTTGAGCAAAATCTTTAAGTAATTCTGGTGCATCATGAGGATGAGTATTAATATCATTAGAACTAATTGCTAAAAAACCCACATTTCTATTTTTGTAATCTTGTCCTAATTTTGCTAATTCAAATTTGATATGTTGCACAAAAGGACAATGACGACTAACAAATATAACTACTAATACTTTTTTATCAGCAAAGTTTGCCAATGAAATCGTTTTACCTGAAACCACATCTGGGAGATTAAATTTAGGTGCTAAAGTTCCCAAAGGTAACATTGTCGAAGGTGTTAAAGCCATAAAATCCAACTCCTTAAATTATCAAATTCATGATCAAAATGGTGTATTACCTTTTGCGGTAACACACCCTCTAAAGTTAGCCTGTGATTAAGCTGCTACAAGATTGGGAATATATGCCGAAGAATCTCCTTTAATTACTTGACTATACTTACCGTCAATACCTAAAGGAAGATCACCAGCAATGGTTACACGCTGCACACGACGGGGTTGATCTCCATAGTCGTCAATGGCATAATGTTGAGTAGCACGGTTATCCCAAAAAGCCACATCACCGACTTTCCAGCGCCAACGCACGGTATTCTCAGGTCGTGTAATATAAGATTGCAACAAGCGAATAATATCCCCTGATTCAGTTGGAGATAAACCGCGAATTTGCCGCACAAAACCACCAATAAACAAGCCCTTTTCCCCAGATTCAGGGTGAATTCTCACCACTGGATGCAGGGTTTCATACACCGTTGAAGTAAACACATCTCGGTAAGATTTCACTTCTTCAGGTATATCAAAGGCTGTGGCATAATCATAAGTATTGCTATGTACAGCCCAGAGTTTGTCAGCTAAATTACGCAAATGCTCCGGTAAATCTTGGTATGCAGTCACCGAATTTGCCCAAATAGTATCCCCTCCCGCTGACGGAATTACCAACGCCCGCAAGACCGAGCCAAGGGGCGGACGATCTACAAATGTGACATCGGTGTGCCAGTTATTGGCACGAGCAACAGTGCGGCTGTAATCTAAATCCAATACTTCTGGATGTCCAGGAAGTGATGGAACTGTCGGATGTGCGGTAGTGATTTCACCGAAACGACGGGCAAAATCTACTTGTCCATTAGCATCAAGTTCTTGTCCACGAAAGAAGATGACTTTATATTCAACTAAGGCTTTTCTAATTTCGCTGATGATTTCATCACTGAGGTTTTCAGCTAGATTAACACCTTTAATTTTTGCCCCAATACGTCCAGCAATTGGTTTAACTTCTATGTTTTGATAACTCATAAATTTGTGTTCTCAATTTAGGAATAGTTGAATATAGCGTTTGACTAAGCAGCCACAGGAACAGGAGCAGCAAATTTAGCATATCGCTCAATATAGAACTCTTTGGAGTGAGCGATCGCTTTCACTGATTCACGTTCTTTAAGCGCGTGTTTCCACTGTTTCAAACGAGTGAATTCAGCAGGAATACCAAAGCCACGATAATGTTTAAGAGCAGCCCATCTTTCAAACCAGGGGAAAAAGGTAAAATCAACCAAACTGATAGATTCACCAAACCAGTAGGGACCATCTCCCGAAAGTTTTCCTAAACCTTCATTTTCAATAAATTCTAGATGTTTGTAGAGTTCTTGTTTAGCTTCCTCTTGCTTTTGAAAATCTGGACTACGTAATAGAGTAGAAAAAGCAGGAACTAATCTAGTATTAGCAAAATCTATCCAAATTCGAGCTTGAGCTTTTGCAATGGGGTTGGTAGGTAAAAGCGGTGGGTTAGGAAATACTTCATCCAGATATTCATTAATAACTGCTGATTCCCAAACTCGGTTTTCTCCATGAGTAATTGCAGGTACTTTTCCATAAGGAGAAACTTTTGTAAAACCTGCTGGTTTATTCTGCAAATCAATTTCAATCAAATCGAAATCAATACCCTTTTCTTGAAGTACCAAGCGGGTACGGTGAGCATAAGGACAAACAACCGCACTATAAATCTTAATGTCAGCCATGTTGGAGTTCCTTTGTAAATTAGGATTTGTGTTGGGGTATGGGGAATTTGTTGACATCAAAAACCCAAATCTTAAATAATTTAGATGTAGAGACGTGACCTGGGTAGGGATTCTCGTCTCTACATTCTTTTCCACCAGATGTCTAATACCAAAACTAGCGCAGACATGACTATTGCCAGTTATCTGTGCATCACCCGTGACGGGTTGGGACAAAATAAAAACTACAGTTTGTTGACCGACTTATCGGTGTTTGTTTTAGTAGTATTACATGACCAGAAAGAAAATTCAAGTGGTTTAACTAAATTTATGGCTGACTAATGATTAGTATATCTAAATAATTGTTAAGTTATACTTGAGGATAAGAAGTAAAATCAAGAACTATGAATACAAATACTGATATTGCTGGTTTTCATGCACATATTTACTTTGATACCGCTAGTCGTGAAACGGCTGCTCGTGTAAGAGAAGGTTTAGGTGCTAAATTTGATGTAAGATTGGGACGTTGGCATGAACAACCTGTAGGACCACACCCCAAATCCATGTATCAAGTAGCTTTTTTACCACATCAGTTTGGTGAAGTTGTGACTTGGTTAATGCTTAATAGAGAAGGTTTAGATATTTTGGTTCACCCAGAAACGGGAGATGATGTCAAAGATCATACAGATAATTCTCTGTGGTTGGGAGAAAAACTACAGTTAAATATTGAGTTTCTACAAAGGTTAAAAACTATTTGAACTTACAAAAATGCTTTCTCACACAGTCCTTTTTGACCTAGATGGAACTCTCACTGATCCTAAACAGGGGATTACTCGCTGTATTCAGTATGCTTTATCGGAACTTGGTTATAAACCACCAGATGCTAATGAATTGCTTTGGTGTATTGGACCACCACTGAAAAGCAGTTTTTCCCAGTTATTGCAAACCGCTGATGACACATTACTGGAGAAAGCAATTTTACTATATCGTAGTCGCTTTTCTACGATTGGGTTATTTGAAAATTCTCTTTATCCGCTAATTCCCGAAACTCTAAAAACTATTCGTGCTGCTGGTTATCAGACTTTTGTAGCAACTTCTAAACCTCAAATTTATGCTACACGCATTATTGAATATTTTGATTTAGCACCTTTTTTTGATGGTGTTTATGGTAGTGAATTAGATGGTAATAGAAGTGTGAAAGGTGATTTAATTTCCTACATTATAGAGAGGGAAAGTCTTTTACCTTCTACTGTAGTTATGGTAGGCGATCGCTTACATGATATCATCGGAGCTAAGAAAAATAATATTGCTTCAATTGGTGTGACTTATGGCTATGGAAGTAGGGAAGAATTGGAAACTCATAAAGCTGATTTAATTGCTGATTTTCCAGATGAGATTCCTACATTACTACCTTTGATTTGATCGCTCAACTCTGATCACTATTAAAAGCGATACTTACAGAAAATTATACTATGGCTAATAAACATCATTATGACTCTTCACTTAAATAAGATTGGCGACTATTACGAACATGAATAATGGCGATAATATCTTCTTCGACTACAAACAAAACTCGATATTTTCTTTGTTTTCCAATCCAGAGTTGACGAACTTCACCACCAATTACTTTTGCTTCTGGTGCTATGGTACAGCGATTAGGAAATTTTTTTAATGATGCTATAGCATCTTCAAGTTCATAGTACCAATTGTTTGCTACTTCAGGACTCAGATTATCGCACATCCAACGATAAGCAGTTTCTATTTCTTGAAAAGCTGTAGGTTGAATAATAACTTGGTAATTCATGAGCGAGGAGGAATATTAAATTTGTTTTTTAGGGTTGCTAAAGCTTGATCCGCTGGTATTCCTTCACCTTGCTTAAATTCATCTAGTCCTTTACGAATACCTACTATTGTTTCTAAGTAATCAATTCGTTCTAAGAGTTCTTGATATGTACTTAGAGGCTGTTTTGAGGTTGTTTTCAGTGATTGTAAAAAACTCAGCAGATCCTCTAGGAGTTCGTTGGGGGTGTTGTCAATTTCTTGTAAGAGTAACTCTTTGATAGTCATTACAGTTAACTGTGAAGATTGATGTTTCTATTATAGTAATATCTTGGCTGTGATCGTGTAAGGAATATCGTAAGCGTTCGATAACTGTATAGAAAGTGCAATAGCGAAGCTCCGTAGGAATCTCGAAATGCTGCTGTACGCAGATCGCCTACATGATATCATCGGAGCTAAGAAAAATAATATTGCTTCAATCGGTGTGACTTATGGTTATGGAAGTAGGGAGGAATTGGAAAATCATAAAGCTGATTTAATTGCTGATTATCCAAAGGAAATTCCTACATTACTGCCTTTGCGAGAGCGTTCAATAACGGTATAATCCGTAAGTTCTTGTATAATCAAAAAAGCAATTCCATAGGCTGCCTGTTCTAATGAAATTTACTGGAGACTCTTCTGGATGGATTTACGCGACGATTTTTCTCCAAAAACTAAAGATTTACTTGCAAAACGTGTTGGTTATCGCTGTTCTAACCCTTCCTGCCGTAAGCTTACTAGTGGTCCTCACGAAGATGTAATGAAGGCAGTCAATGTTGGCGTTGCTGCACACATTACAGCAGCATCATCAGGAGGTCCTCGTTATGATAAATCACTGTCTTCTGAACAGCGCAAGTCAATAGATAATGGAGTTTGGTTGTGTCAAAATTGTGCCAAACTTGTAGACAATGACCGAAATCGCTACACTCTGGAAGTGCTAAGTGGCTGGAAGCAAGTAGCTGAAAAAACAGCAACTCTTGAGATTGAGGGTAAAGTTCCTAAATCTGTCGTTTCGGATAATTTACTTGATAAACAGATAGAGGCTTATCAGAAGTTATATTATGCAGTAAAAAAAGCTTCAGGCATAATTGGTGATCTGTTTGCAACAGAAGAATTATCAAATGAAATTAAGCAAGCAATTGCTTTTCATGTCGGGTTAGAAATTGCTGAGTTGACTGATTCTGAAAGCTTTTTTCTGGATCATGAGGTTATTGTTCATACAGTGGCTACTTTTGTTGGCTTGGAAGATATCTTTGATATAAATAATCCTGTTACTCGTCAAGCTGAAATTGATAAATTCAGAAAAAATATTAGAAATGCTTACAGGATGATTGAATCCATTAGAGATACTGGAAAAATAGATCAATCAATTAAAAGCCCCATTGTTGAGTATTTTGACTCTTTAAAACAGATCCAAGATAGAGAGGATCAAATTTACTAGGTGATCACGGACTGACAGTTCACGGGAGGAGAAAGACGAAAAAAAGAAGTTAGTAAAGAGCAAGCAACTGACAACGATAATAGAGAAAAGAGGTAATTATTATGGCACTTACTAGAGACTTTACAGAAACTGTTAACGCACGGGTACAAAGAGATCCTGAGTTTGCGATCGCTCTACTTGATGAAGCTATTTCTCTCTTTCTCAATGGTGAACCAGAAACAGCAAGACTGATTTTAAGAGATATTGTCAATGCAACAGTAGGGTTTGAACAGTTGGCAATTGAAACTTCTAAACCAAGCAAGAGTTTACATCGAATGTTATCCGCAAAAGGTAATCCAACTATGGATAATTTGACTGCAATCTTTAATGTTTTGCGTAAAAATATGAATGTTAATATTAATGTTCAGACAACAGGGGTAAAAACTATTTATGTCAAATCTTGAACAAAAAGCTACAAACGCCCAGACTGATTATAGCCTGAGCGTTTGACCATTGGGTCGCAGATAAACTTCTGCAAGTAAAGAATAATTAAACAGGCATCATTTGCATGGATCTGCACGATTCTGCACATCTACGGCAAGCAGCAGCACATTCCATCATCTTGCTATCATCGCTCATTTTTTCGCAGGTTATTGCACAGCGATCGCACATTTCCGCACACAACATACAAGTGCGATCGCTGAACTCAGAACCAGCCATCATCATATTTGTACACATCATGCACATTTCTGCACAATCTCGCAGCATTATCATCATGGTTATATCCATGTACTTACCACCTTTAGTCATACAGTAAGTCATGGTTTCTAGGCACATTTTATGACATTCCATGCAAGCGTTCACGCATATTTGCATTTCATTAGTCATAGATTTAGTCATCATCATCATCATACTAAATACTCCTTGATTTTTTGATATGTATCTTCAGTCCTGAGCCGGACTAATTACAACGCTAATTAAAAGTTTTTCAAAAATCAATGGGTATGCAACTCTAAATTAAAATTGATAATTCCGATAGAATTGTCGGAGTTTGTGTAGCATTGCTAGATAAATTAATGATATTTTTTTGATGAAGTTCTGATTAAATAAGGGTTACAAACTTTATTTTAAAATTTTTGATTCAGTAAAGTTATCAGCTTTTCAATTAGATATATCTATACATATTGATTTATTAGAAAATATTGATATTTATTATTTCTTAATATAAGACAAAAAACAGCGTTAATTTTTTCTATAAAAGCAGAAATTATTAACTTTTACTAATACACTTCTGCCTTTTTTCTCTCTATCTTATTGCTGATTATCAAGATAGAGAATTTTCTAAATCAGCTTGCAAATCTAGATAATGCTCAATTCCGACTGACAACCTGACCAAATTATCCTTAATACCCCGTTTAAGTCTTTCTGGTTCTGGAAGTGAACCATGAGTCATTTTGGCAGGATAGCAAAGAAGTGATTCAACACCTCCCAAACTCTACTGTATTTGCACTCAGTAGTTAAATAGTGCATTTGAACTATACGCTGTATTCAAATTGAGCGGTCGTACACACTGCACACTGTAGAGTCATCAAATACTTAGAATATCTAACAATTAGCTGCTAACAAATTTAGTTAATCAATTTTTTCTTAAAAGGTACTTGCTTTTTCATGAGAGTTGTGAGATTCTACTATTAATGTACGATAAATCAGTCGAGATACAGTAGTTTATTAATAACCCACCACTAACGCTAATGCGTACAGCTATGGCTAAGGAGTTGAAAAAGCTTTGCTAATAACTAAATATGCAGCAGTTACAGTGGCATAGCTGACAACTGCTATCCCAGAAAATCATTATCATTCTATATTCATCTAGTAAAAAATATTACTTGGAGTCTGATATGGGCAAACAACAAAAACAACTAAGACTAGGTGCATTTTTACCCGGAGCAGGTCAGCACGTTGCAGCTTGGCGACATCCCCAAGCACAAAGTAATGGCGCTCTCAACTTTGAGCATTATAAGCAGATAGCCCAGACAGCCGAGCGCGGTAAATTCGACGCATTTTTTCTCGCCGACGGTTTAGCCTTGCAACATCGTCCCGGTGCAGAAGGACGCACAGCCTTTGGAGGTGACTTTGAACCTGTTACCCTATTTTCAGCCTTGTCTGCGGTGACAGAGCGAATTGGTTTTATCGCCACTGCTTCTACTACTTATGAAGACCCGTATATTCTCGCACGCAAATTTGCTTCCTTAGATCATATTTCTGAGGGAAGAGCCGGCTGGAATGTGGTAACAACTGGTAGTAGTGAAACAGCCGGCAATTTCGGTTTGGAAAACCATCCTATTCACGCAGATCGCTATATTCGCGCCCACGAATTTATTGATGTAGTCAAAGGTTTGTGGGATAGTTGGGAAGACGATGCTTTTGTTCGTGATAAGGAAACAGCTTTTTACTACGACCCCAATAAAATACATGAACTGAACCATAAAGGCAGATTCTTCTCCGTGCGCGGACCATTGAATATTGCCCGTCCACCCCAAGGTTATCCTGTAATTGTGCAAGCAGGTTCTTCTGAAGATGGTAAAGAACTGGCTGGTAGAACTGCCGAAGTTATATTTACTGCTCAACAAACCCTAGAAGATGCTCAAGCCTTCTATGCAGATGTTAAAGGTAGATTAGCAAAATATGGCCGCACACCAGACCAACTCAAGGTTATGCCTGGTGTCTTTCCCGTAGTTGGCATTACAGAGGCAGAGGCAAAAGCCAAGTATCAGGAACTACAGGATTTAATTCATCCTCAAGTTGGTTTGGCTTTATTACAGGGACTTATAGGCACGGATCTTTCCTCTTATCCCCTTGATGAACCACTGCCAGATTTACCAGAAACCAATGATAACAAAAGCCGCCAAGCATTATTAATTGATATTGCCCGCAAACACAATTTTACCATTCGGGAGCTTTATCAATGGATTGCGGGAGCGCGTGGTCATTGGACAATTATTGGGACACCAGTGCAGATTGCAGATCAACTAGAAAGCTGGTTTGTCAATGATGCTGCTGATGGCTTTAACATTATGCCTCCTTATCTTCCTGGTGGACTAGATGATTTTGTTGACTTGGTAATTCCTGAATTACAACGGCGGGGCTTATTCCGTACTGAGTATGAAGGAACAACTCTGCGTGAAAATCTGGGTTTATCTCGTCCAGTTAATCAATATCAAAAGGTATTAGCAGCAGTTTAAATAATTGGGTTTCGCGCAGAGACGCAAAGGAGCAAAGGCGCAAAGTTTTAGATTTTAAATCTCAGGTTGAGCCAATTTGCAATTACACCATACAAAGATAAAAATATATGAGCGCAAAACGTCAGTTTCGGTTAGGTGCATTTATTCAAGCTACTGGTCATCATATTTCTGCTTGGCGACACCCGAATACACAAATAGATGCAGGTTTGAATTTTGAGCATTACAAGGAAATTACTCAAACTGCGGAACGGGGGTTATTTGATGCTGTTTTTTTAGCAGATAGTCCAGGAATTTGGGGTGGTTCTCCTGAAACTCAAAGTCGTAACGGTAAAATTGCCCATTTCGAGCCTGTTACTCTATTTTCGGCTTTATCCTCCGTTACCAAAAACATCGGTTTTATTTCCACTGCTTCCACTACCTACGAAGAACCGTACACATTGGCACGGAAGTTTGCTTCCCTAGACCATTTGAGTAATGGCCGGGCAGGATGGAATGTAGTCACCACAGGGAATGAGAATGCGGCGGCTAATTTTGGACTGGAACATCATCCAGAACACAGCCAACGTTATGAACGGGCTGAAGAGTTTGTGGAAGTGGTGCAAGGATTGTGGGATAGTTGGGAAGATGATGCCTTTATCAGAGATAGAGAATCTGGTGTTTATTTCGATGCCGACAAACTGCACACATTGAATCACAAGGGCAAACATTTTTCTGTTAGGGGTCCGTTAAATGTTAGCCGTCCACCCCAAGGTTATCCAGTTATTGTTCAAGCTGGTGCTTCTGAACCAGGGAGAGATTTAGCCGCACGAACTGCTGAGGTAATTTTTACAGCTAATCAAACTTTAGCCGATGCTCAGGAATTTTACGCGGATGTTAAAGGGCGGTTGGCGAAATATGGACGTTCTCCAGATGATCTTAAAATCATGCCTGGTGCTTTTCCCATCATAGGGCGAACGGAAGAAGAAGCTCAGGAAAAATATGAGTTTTTGCAATCTTTAATTCATCCCGATGTAGCTTGGGGCATTCTCAAAAATTATTACAAAGGCGTGGATTTATCACAATACTCTTTTGATGATTTAGCGCCAGAATTGCCTAGTGATACTAATAATAATAAGAGTCGCTTAAAACTGGTGAAGGATTTAGCTAATCGTGGCGGTCTTACC
Organism: Anabaena sp. AL93; assembly: GCF_001672085.1. Lineage (NCBI taxonomy): Bacteria > Bacillati > Cyanobacteriota > Cyanophyceae > Nostocales > Nostocaceae > Anabaena > Anabaena sp. AL93. Next base: position 16,527 of record NZ_LJOU01000042.1, read on the forward strand.
TTACGTCAATTGTATCTATCTTTGGCGACTGCGCGGGGTCATCGTACCATTTTGGGTACTCCTGAAACCATCGCTGATCAATTAGAAGAATGGTTTATCAATGGTGCGGCGGATGGTTTTAATATTATGCCACCTATCTTACCTACAGGATTGGATGAGTTTGTGAATTTAGTCGTTCCTGTTCTGCAAAAACGCGGATTATTTCGCACTGAATACGAGGGTAGCACCTTGCGTGAAAACCTTGGTTTACGTCGTCCAGCTAATCGTTTTGCTGTTCAACAACAGGAAAAAACATTGGCATTTGCGTAAATGATTCCTACAGATCCCCGACTTCTTTGAGAAGTCGGGGATCTAAACCATCCCGTCAGCACAGACGTTAAAAGCCTACCGGAGTCCATGCAAACTATCGGAAAGTTAAGCTTGTTTAAAAGACAAGAATCTTCAATCTCACGTTCAACACTCAAGTCAAAATCAACAGCACAATCTCCCACAGATTCCCGATTTCTTGAAAATTCATAACTTTTAGATTCTGCAATTGTTTGAGAAGTCAGGGATCTAAGTTGTCTTGTAACTTTTCTAAGGAAAATATGACTAAATATAGCAAATTGAAAAGCTCTCCTTCCGCCGCAGTTAGAGCTAATCTCGATTATCCTGTCATTGATACTGATGTTCACACTAATGACTTTACTCCTGCTCTTGAGGATTATATAGCTCACTACGGCGGTGTGAAGCTGGTAGATGAATTACGCAAGGCTGAATCTTCTCGTCTCAATCCCAAGAGTGAAGGTAAGGACTGGTATCAACAAACTCCAGAAGAACGTCAGAGTAACCGCACAATTCGATCTCCTTGGTGGGCTAGAGTTACCCGTAATACCCTAGATTTGGCTACTTACACTCTCCCCGCATTACTCTACGAACGGCAAGCGGAACAAGGCTCAGACTATTCGGTACTATTCCCCAATAATGCCTTAGCTGCTGCTGGTGCAAGTAAGGAGAATCGGCAATTATTGCAACGGGCAATCAATCACTATCATGCTGATATTTATCGCAAATATAGCGATCGCTTGACTGTAGTAGCTGGTATCCCCATGACTACTCCCCAAGAAGCGATTGAAGAGTTAGAATTTGCGGTAAATACACTAGGTTTGAAAGTTGCAAATATTCCTGGTGGTGTGAAACGTCCAATTAAGGCGATCGCTGATAAATACCCAGCCGAGCAATTTCCTGAAATCGGCAAATATGCTCCTCCGATGTTGGTCACTGGGATGTACCCGATCTTACCGCACCTTTAGCTGAAAGCTGGGATTTGGTCAGAGAAGGCGTGATTTCCGAAGATGACTTCAAGGCTTATGTATTCGGCAATCCTTATAAATTCTACACCCAAGCTAACCCTGATTTCTTCAAAGGTACAGCAGTAGAATCCAAACTACCTAAAACCGAATCTCAACCAGTAGAAAAGGAATTAGTAGCTGTGTAAATGACCTTGTAAACCACTAGGGTAGAGACGTTCCATGGAACGTCTCTACATCAATAGATAATGAAGAAAACGAACCACAGAGGCACAGAGGACACGGAGAAATTAAGAAGAGAGAAGATTAGATCGTAGACGTTCCACTTAACTTCTTTACAAGGCTTCTGGAAAATGTAGATTTAATTTTCACCAGATGTTTATTGTCAGGTATTTGCGAACCCACATTTGAGGATTTAAAACTATGTCAGTTGAAAAAAGATCCCACGACACCAGCAATAGTTCATTACCTTATATTTTCTCCCCTGCTAACACCAATAAACCCGCCCCTCTAGTATTATTTCTGCATGGAGCAAAAGACAGAGGAACAGATATTAATGTTTTACTAAAATGGGGTTTCCCTCTTTTCGTAGATTCATCAGCATCCTTACCCTACGTCTTTGTTGCTCCTCAACTTCCTGAAGGACAAACTTGGGTAGATAGAGCCGAAGATGTAATTGCTTTACTTGATCATATCATTGCCACCCATTCCATAGATCCATCCCGTGTGATCATATCTGGATTCAGCTTAGGCACTGCTGGAGCTTGGCATATCGCCGCTTCCTATCCTGGACGCTTTGCTGGTTTGGTAGCTACATCAGGTCGTGTACCCCAAACATTAGAAGCAACCCAACTAGCTGCACTCAAAGAAATTTCCATCCAAATATTCCAAGGTGCAAAAGACGAAAAACTTTCAATTGAGGGTACACAAAATGTTGTTGATACCCTACGCGAAGCAGGAACAAAAGTAGATTTTACTATATTGCCTCAAGGCGATCATTTTATTGCTGATGAAGTTTACAGTAACCCAACATTGCAACAATGGCTAGTTTCACAAAGTAGTCGCCAGCCGGCTGTAGTAAGTTGAATCAGAGAATTGTAAGAGCAACACCCTTATACCAAATATTATATGAGGCTGCACAGAATTATGAAATCAATAAATTTATCCCTCTTTATCTGTGTTCATCTGCGTTTATCTGCGGTCAATTATTATTGATATCTTATTTTATGCAGCTTCAAATTAATTTGGTACATATATTTAGACCATACTCTTGCATCTCTATTTCTCCGTGCCTGGAGCGCCTCTGCGTGAGATAAAAATTCTACAACTAACATTCTATGACATTACCAACCACCAAACTCGGTCAAACCGGACTCACCGTTTCCCGACTCGTTCTCGGGACAATGACCTTCGGACTACAAACCGATGAAGAAACCTCTATAAAAATCCTCGATACCGCAGCCGAAGCTGGAATCAACTTTCTCGATACAGCCGATGTTTATCCCCTTGGTGGTGGACTACCCACTGCTGGACGAACAGAGGAAATCATTGGCCGCTGGTTAAAAGGCAAACGCGAACATTTTATTGTTGCTACTAAAGCCGTCGGTAAAGTCGGTTCTGCACCTTGGGATCAGGGATCTTCCCGCAAACATATTTTAGATGCCATTGATGCTTCCCTGAGACGACTGGGAACTGATTATGTTGACCTGTATCAATTGCATTCTGATGATGCTTCAACTCCCCTCGATGAAACCCTAGAAGCACTCGATACAATAGTTCGGGCTGGTAAAGTCCGCTATATCGGAGTTTCCAATTTCTTAGCTTACCGACTAGCCCGCGCTTTAGGTCGCGCAGATGTCCGTCATTTGACTCGCTTTGTCTCCATTCAACCCCGCTATAATCTCTTATTCCGGGAAATTGAGCGAGAATTATTACCCCTAGCGCAAGAAGAAGGACAGGCTGTAATTCCCTACAATCCTTTAGCAGGTGGACTGCTGACAGGTAAACATAATCTGACTGAAGGACCCACCACAGGTACTCGTTTTACATTGGGTGCAGCCGCAGAACGTTATCAGGAGCGTTATTGGCATGACCGTGAGTTCAATACTGTGGAAGAATTACGTACAGTGGCGGATTTGGCAGGATTATCTCTCACTACTCTAGCTTTAGCTTGGGTTCTGGCCAATCCGATTATTACAGCCCCCATCATTGGTGCTAGTCGTCCAGAACAACTTTTTGACAGTCTCAAGGCTTTGGAAGTAACACTTGATGACAATTTGAAACAAAAATTAGACGATATCACCGCAGAATATCGTAGGGGAGATTCTCTGCGTTAGGTGGCTTTTGGATGATTTTATTAAACTTTACCGGACGGTTGTTCCAGCCGTCTATTTTTATTTTTTACAGCAGATAAAATGATGAAAAAAATCAAACTTTCTAAATCTTTTCAACGCGCTCCTAATGCGCCAGAATTACCAGATACTCCCTTCCAATTTATTTGTCATTTCGTTAATCAGTTCCGCTGGTGGTATGTGTTAATGGTGTCTCTGGAAATCATACACGCCACCTGTGGGATTATGTTACCCTATGCGATCGGCGAAATGATCCGCAGTGTCACACGCTCTACAGGAGACAGCAAACTCATTTTTGATAGCTTGAAACAACCCCTGATCCTGTTCACGTCCTTAAGTATAGGTGAGGTAGTATTTGGACGTTCTGCGGGATTGTTACAAACTATTCTCCATCCTATCCACAGACAGCATATTGTGCGATCGCTATATGCCTATTTACAACAACATTCCCATCGCTATCTTAGCAGTAGTTTTGCTGGAGCATTAGCCCATCGTATTGCAGAAACTTCTTTGGGTGTCACCCAAACCATGCAAATGATGATTACTGAATTTATGCCAGTAATTATCGTCTATATCGTTTCTACGGCATTACTCTATCGTGCCTATCCTCCTCTAGCTGCATTTGTGGGAATTTGGGCAGTTTTGTTTATCAGTATTTCCTTCTGGTTGGCGACTCGTTGCCGAATTTATGCCCGGAAAGCCGCCGGCGCTAGAAGTGAAACCACTGGCATTATTGTAGATTCGGTGACAAATCTCACCAGTAGCAGACTTTTTGCTCGTTTGGGTTTTGAACGCCGCTATTTGAATGACCAATTAAAGAGTGAACTCAAAGAGGTAAGAAAGTCTAACTGGTATTCTGAACGAATCCGCTGGTTTCAGTTTATCTCAGCAGCCGTTCTGAAAATCGGCACATTGTATTACTCACTTTCTCTTTGGAGTCAAGGAAAAATTGCTACGGCTGACTTCGTTGTTGCAACCAGTTTATCACTTTTAATCATTAGTGAAGCCCGCAATTTAAGCAAACGGTTTTTAGAATTTTTTGAACATATTGGTAATGTAGCTAATGGTGTGAATACTATTATTCAACCCCATGAAATCATAGATCGGGATAATGCCATAGATCATGCCATCACTAAAGGTAGTATTGAGTTTCGGCAGGTGCATTTTGGCTACTCATCAGAGAAAACTGTATTCACTAATCTCTCTGTCACCATTCAACCAGGAGAGCGCGTCGGATTGGTGGGTTTTTCTGGTTCTGGAAAATCTAGTTTTGTAAATTTGATTTTGCGTTTATTTGACCCCCAATCGGGACAAATATTAATTGATGGGGTGGATATCAAAGATATGACTCAGGAAGCCCTACATTCGCAAATTAGCCTGATTCCTCAAGATCCTTCTCTGTTCCATCGGACTTTGTTGGAAAATATTCTTTATGGACGTTTAGAAGCTTCAGAAGCGGAACTGATAGAAGCAGCACGGAAAGCTTATGCTGATGATTTTATTGCCCAGATGAGGGAGGGTTATGATTCTTTGGTGGGGGAACGTGGTGTTAAACTTTCTGGGGGACAAAGACAACGAATTGCGATCGCTCGCGTTATCCTCAAAAATGCACCTATCTTAATCTTAGATGAAGCAACTTCTAGCCTTGATTCCATTACGGAAAAAGCGATTCAAAATACCCTAGACACAGCAATGAATGGAAAAACGGTAATTGTGGTGGCACATCGTTTATCTACTATCGCGCATTTAGACAGAATTTTGGTATTTGATCATGGTCGCATTATTGAAGATGGTTCTCACTCTAAGTTATTGGCTAAGGGTGGAGCTTATTACAGATTATGGCAAATGCAAGCGGGTGGATTTCTGCCACAGGAAGAAGCCTTGATTAATAAATAACTAAGGGCTTTCAGCAGATTGATTTGGAGACTCAGTAATTAAATTACTATCGTGAGTTTCCAACGACTCTTTGCTTCATATTCTCAAAATCAGGATGTCCAGGATGAAAACAGGAATTTTATCACCAATTGCCAATTGCCAATTACAAATTACTAGCTTCAACTAGACAGATTAGAGAAAATAATAGCGAGTTTTATTATTAAATAAACAATGCTAGAGAAACATTAAAAAGTTCTCCTAAAGCTTTTGCTTGAGCTTTACTAATTGCTCTTTTTCTATTCACAACCTCAGAAACCACGCCTTTAGAACCAATAATTCCTACTAAATCAGATTGTTTAATTCCCCTAGCATCCATTAAATGTTCTAGCATTGCATGGGGAGATGATTGTTCAATAGGATAGTATTTAGTTTCAAATTCTTCAATGAGAGTGACTAATAATTGTAGGATAGCAGTTTGTTCTGGTGTACGTTGTTGATCAGCCATTAATTTTTCCACAGTTTCTAATGCTTGATCATATTCTGCTTCGGTGGTGATGACTTTGGGTTGATATTCTACTAATAATTGACTGTAGGTGATTTTATCTAAGGAAATAGTCATGATTAACTCCTGTTAAAAGAAAGGATCATTTTTCCATTTTTCTTATCATACAAGGAACACAAACTAACACATTTTCATCATTTTTTTTACTTCACACCTGAAATAACCTGGCCAATATCTTGAGGAGTTGCACCAGTGGCTAAAATTGCCCGAACTAATAATTCAATTGAAACTGAAGCATCGCCATTTTCAGCTTTAGCAATTCGAGGTTGGCTGGAGCTAATTTTAGTAGCCAGTTCACTTTGAGTCATCAATTTTTGGCGACGTTCCTTCAAGTTTTTACTGAGAGCTAGTTTAATTTCCACAAAGATACTTTCTTCAGTTGTTAACTCCAAAAAATCGGAAACTGTGCCAATTTTCCAGCCTTTAGATTCTAAACGTTCTTTCTTAGCTTGATCCATCACATTACTCCTGTTGATCATTATCGTATTTGCTCAATCGCTTTTTACAAATTTCCATCACTTTCTTGGATGTTGTTCTGGTTGTTTTATTAAAGACTTCAATAATCAAGATTGCATCATCATCAATTCGATAAATAATCCTCCAGTTTTTATCTGCATCTCGAATACGTAATTCATGACAGTGAGTTCCTATACTTGACATAGGGCGTGAATGTGGCAACCCAATGGATTCACCTTCCTGTAATTGCCTGAGCAGAACACCAGCTTCTATTCGTGCTTCTTGACTGAAAGGTGGGGTTTTAACTTCACCATGCAACCAAATTAAGGGTTTACTTTGAGCTTCCATATTGTATTTATATCATATCTGATATAAAACGATGTCTAAAGTTTGAACATAGCGATCGCTTATCTTGTCGCTTACGCGAGAGAAAACCCGGTATCTTACCTTCTGCCATGGCAAGGTTTGACCAACAGAAATCTACCGTGTACACTTATATTTAATCTTCCATCTAAACCTAATTGATATGAATGCTCTCAGTAAACCACCATTCCGAGGTATTGAATTACACTGTACGGGCTATTTCCCAATCTGTTTTCTTGATAGATGTGAAGATTATGGGACTACGCTCAATATGTTTAAGGTTTCATCTGAGTTTGTTGATAATACAAACATTTTGAATCGTCCTACTCATGTTTTTCGTAATTCACCAGCAGTATTTGAGCTACTAAGACAAAAAGCTATTGAAGATAAAGACTTTATAAAGGTAGAAATTGTTGAAGATCACTCCGATGTAGGATTCCCCTGATACTTTTATGCTAAACACAAATCAGGCGAGGAGATTATATTCGATGGAGTAATTTTTAGAATTAGCCGAAAGATAACTGATGATGAATTTCATCTAAAAGACGCAATTTCTCTTATGAGTTATCCGTCTCATCCGAGAGCTATACAGTCTCTTAATAAAGCAATTATCAAAGTTAAACCGGATTTTCCTTATTCTGTTTATACATTTCGTAATTTTTACACAGCCTTAAAAACTGACTGGCAAATTTTAGGAATAAAGGCTGAAGGAAACCCATCAATGCAAATATCTATAAATGATCAAAATTTACTCACAGTTACGTCTTTGGATTATGTCGAGTATGGGAAAAAATATAATTTTTACATAGGCAGCCATAAAGAAATATTGCAGATCATAGCTCACGACTTATATCAAAGTATTGAGATTGGAAATTGGCGAAATTATATTTCTTTAAAAGTTGATCAAGCCAACAATTGCTTTCAACAGTCATCTGATGCTTTCGCAGAGCTTTCAAAGCCTTTTCATCATATTAAATCGAAATTGAAAACTTGGTCTGAAGCAAAGCAAGGATTTATCTATCTTCTTCAAGAACTTCCACTACTCTATCGGTATAAACTTCTCATTGAGACTTATGAAAAAATAGCTAATGATAAATTGAGTAGTATTAATGGAAGGAGGCAGATTTTCATTTATGAAGACGAATATGATAATCGTTCTGCCATTGCTAATTGGGCAAAGTATTTTTTTAGTGGAGAAATTAAAAATGAGAAAATTTCAAACATATCTAATGAACCTATTAGCCCAGGTTATACAAACGATATTCAATTATTGAAGAATGATATTAAAGAATTGGAAAGAACTGTTCAAGACGTTCAAGACAGCTTTTCCTTGAGTAAAGATTTATTTGCTTCAGCGCAAACAGAATTTTCAGCTTACTCAATTTGGCTCGCAATTACAGCAATAATTATTTCAGCAATTCTAGGAGTTATCCCATTTTTCATCTCATCTTCAACAAATGCTTCAGGACAGTCAAGAAATCAATCTGAATTGAGTTTACCTTCATCAAGACTTTAATATACTGCCGTTCATAAGATAAATTATATGTATCGGCTGATAAGTCGCAACGGTTGTTACATCCGTTGCATTTTCTCATTATTTATCCCCTAATAAAAAAGTAAGTAGTCATACTAAACCCAACAACAATTACAAATATCCGCACTAAACGAGGGTCTAATCTCCGAGCATAATGAGCGCACAAATAACCACCAAGAGAACCACCCACAGCCATTAAAATAGCCTGATGCCAAGCAATTAAACCAGCGAACATAAAAGGAAAAATAGCAATACCGTTGATACAACTACCAAGAAAGGACTTAAAAGCATTCATGGTGTGAATATTTTTAATACCTAAAAAACTTAAAGTTGCTAACATTAAAATTCCTAAACCTGCACCAAAAAAACCTCCATAGATAGATATTGCTAATTGTGCAATCACGAGAATTAATAAAGGTGGAGATTCTGATGATGATTTCTTGCTTTGAAATTGTAGCCACATTTTTAAGGGTTCGCTAAATGTAAATATCAGCGTTGCTGAAAGTAACAGATAAGGAAGTAGCTGTTTAAACACATCCGCTGATGTATATAACAAAATAATAGAACCAATTCCCCCACCAATTAAACTGGTAATACATAGTATCAAAAGCTGTCGTCGCGGAATATGTAAATTGTGACGATATGCACCCGCACTGGCCATAGCTGCAATCCATAAAGCAGTATTATTTGTAGCATTGGCAATAATTGGCGATACACCAGTAAATATTAAGGTGGGGAATGTAATAAAACTACCACCTCCCGCTACAGCATTAAGTGACCCGGCAATAAACGCGGTACTGAAAAGAAGCAAGCTATGGACAAGTGTTAAATTGTTGGGCATTTTGGCTCTATGTTTGGAGAAGAATGTTTGCTAAAAGACTTGTTTTTTAGTAAAAACTATGGAATACTTCTAATATAGTACGCTAATCCGACCAATAAACCGTAGTTAATGTAAAGCCCTGGTAGTTTGCCAGTTAAAAAATTTAAATCGTAGGAGTGAAATTGCTTCACTTCTATCTTTGGCTGTCATGCAACTACTAATTTTTGCAATTAACTAAAAATTCACACAAATCCTAATCAACAAAATGAGTAACATTCAACTTTATTACACTAAAGGTTCTACTTTCTCCCAAAGAACTCGTGTGGTTTTACTGGAAAAAGGAATTGATTTTACACCCATTGAAATTGATTTACAGCACAAACCAGAAGGTTTTACCAATATTTCTCGTTACGGTAAAGTTCCAGCGATTAAGCATGGAGATGTAGAAATATATGAGTCCGCAATTATCAATGAGTATTTAGAAGAAGTATTTCCTGAACCCGCTTTGTTACCTCATGATCCTGCTAAAAAAGCAGTTGCGAGAATTTGGATTGACTACGCTAATACTCGTTTAGTCCCAGCTTTTAATAAATTACTGCGTGGTAAAGATACCCAGGAACAAGAACAAGGACGAAGAGAGTTTTTAGAGTCTCTTTTATATATTGAGGAAGAAGGATTAGGTAAACTTTCTGGTAATGGTCCTTACTGGTTAGGAGAAAATCTGAGTTTAGTGGATATTAGCTTCTATCCTTGGTTTGAAAGATTACCAGTTTTAGAAAAGTTACGTAATTTTACACTGCCAACAGAAACACCCAAATTGCAGCAATGGTGGGAAAATTTGCGCCAACGTGAATCCATTCAACAAGTTGCTAATCCTACAGAATTCTATGTAGAGAGATTTGCTAAAATTCTCGGTTTAACAGTCCCAACGGCGTAAAATGCGGTTTCTAATATTGCTACTAATTCAAGTAGTTGCACTCATATCACTATTCACCAATTCACCAGCATTAGCAGATACCGTTAATCCCTGTCCTCCAGGAATGGTAATGATTTCTGGAGGTATATTCAAAATGGGAGCAGATGATTCTGGTTTTGAGGAAGAGCGAACAGGAGAAAACGTGACAGTTAGCTCCTTCTGCATTGATAAATATGAGGTAACAAACGCCCAATTTGCTGAGTTTGTCAATGCCACAAATTATGTAACAGTTGCCGAACGTCCATTATCAAAAGAACAGTTTCCTGACTTACCAGATGAGCAGCGATTACCAGGTTCTCTGGTATTTCAAATGCCCGAACCAGGAGTTAAGCAAGTTCAACTTCTCAGTTGGTGGCATTGGACACCCGGTGCTAATTGGCAGCATCCTTTTGGGACTGATAGCAGCATTACAGAGAAAGAAAACTATCCAGTTGTGCATATTGCCTACGAAGATGCTCTAGCCTACGCCCAATGGGCAGAAAAATTACTACCAACAGAAGCACAGTGGGAATACGCCGCTCGTGGTGGATTAGACAGCGCAACTTATACCTGGGGTAATCAATATTCTGCCAAAAAAGCCAATACTTGGCAGGGAATCTTTCCCTTTTTTAATACCAAAGCCGATGGTTATGTAGGAACAGCAAAAGTAGGTTCTTTTCCAGCTAATGCTTATGGACTTTACGACATGACCGGCAACGTTTGGGAATGGACTTCCGACTGGTTTAGTTTAGGACATGACAACAAAGCCCACAGCGTCAACCCCACTGGACCAAATAAAAGTTTTGACCCCAAAAAACCAACAGAAACTGCCCTTCATGTCATCAAAGGAGGCTCTTACCTATGTGCGCCAAACTATTGTAGCCGCTACCGTCCAGCAGCACGAGAATCAGAATCTCCCGATACCGGAACAACTCATATCGGCTTTCGATTAGTAAAAAACCTGAATTAAAGAACACTCTCTTAATTCCTCTCTGTGCCTCCGCGTCTCTGCGTGAGAAAAAAATATGTTAAATTTAATTTTGCGAGCGATCGCATTATCTCTTTCCATCATTTTCCTAATCACTACTAGCCCCGCACTAGCAGATACAGGAAAAGTATTACCGATTAATCCACCATCTTTTAAAGGTAAAATCGGCATTACTTACAAAGAATCAACACCGGATTTTCCTGCACCAATTAAAGCCCCGGAAAAAGCCCCCAATGTATTATTAGTATTATTGGATGATGTGGGTTTTGGGCAAGCGAGTACCTTTGGTGGTGCTATAGAAACCCCGAATTTGACTCATTTAGCGGAAAAAGGATTACGTTATAACCAATTTCACACCACAGCCCTTTGTTCACCTACCAGAGCAGCTTTATTAACTGGACGCAATCATCATTCAGTGGGTACAGGTGTAGTTGCAGAGTTAGCATCAGGCTTTCCTGGTTACACAACTATTTTACCTAAGAGCGCTGCTACTGTAGCGGAAGTATTACGGCAAAACGGCTATAACACCGCAGCTTTTGGTAAATGGCACAATACACCAGATTATGAAACTAGTGCGGTTGGACCCTTTGACCGCTGGCCAACAGGGTTAGGATTTGAGTATTTTTACGGCTTTTTGGGTGGTGATACTAACCAATGGAGTCCGGCTTTAGTCGAAAATACCAAGCGGATTGCACCACCAACCAATAATCCTGATTACCATTTGACACCAGATTTAGTAGATCATGCCATTAGCTGGATTCATTCTCAACAGTCTATAGCCCCCGATAAGCCTTTCTTTACCTATTTGGCTACAGGTGCTACCCATGCACCTCATCACGCTCCTAAAATCTGGATAGACAAGTATCAAGGCAAGTTTAATCAAGGCTGGGATAAATTACGAGAAGAAACCTTTGCCCGACAAAAACAATTGGGTGTAATTCCTGCTAATGCCCAACTTACTCCCCGTCCGAAAGAATTACCAGCGTGGGATTCCTTATCTCCAGATGATCAAAAAATCTATGCCCATGAAATAGAAGTATTTGCCGGTTTTTTAGCATATACAGACCATGAAGTAGGAAGATTAATTAATGCCATTGACCAAATCGGGGAATTAGACAATACCCTAGTTTTCTACATTGTTGGTGATAACGGTGCTAGTGCAGAAGGTGGTTTAGCAGGTAGCGTCAATGAATTAAAAGTTTTCAATAAAGTACCCGAAAGTCGAGAACAACTGTTAGCTTCTTTAAATGATTTAGGTAGTCCCAAAACCTTTAATCATTATCATGCAGCTTGGGCTTGGGCTGGTACTACTCCCTTCCAATGGACAAAGCAAATAGCTTCTCATTTTGGTGGCACTCGTAACCCCTTAATTATTGCATGGGGCGATCGCATTAAAGATCAAGGCGGACTTCGTAGCCAATTCCATCATGTCATTGATATTACGCCAACTATTTTTGAAGCTGCGGGAATTACTGCACCTACAAAAGTTAATGGTGTGAAACAACAGAAGATTGAAGGTACTAGCCTACTTTACACCTTTGATGATCCTGAAGCTGCTTCTGAGCGTAAAACTCAGTATTTTGAGATGTTCGGAAACCGGGCTATTTATAATAATGGATGGATAGCTGCGGCTCGTCATCCTCGATTACCTTGGCAGGGTACAATTAATGCTGACTTCGAGAAAGATCCTTGGGAACTATACAACATTGATGAAGATTTTAGCGAAGCGAATAACTTAGCATCTGAAAATCCAGAAAAACTGCAAAAACTGCAAAAGTTATTTTTATCAGAAGCGCGTAAACACAAAGTTTTACCATTAGATGATCGCCTTTCTGAACGTTTTGATGTCCAAAGTCGTCCTTCCCCAGCCGCAGGACGGACAACTTTTACTTACTATTCTGGTGCAGTTAGTATTCCCGAAGGTAGCGCCCCAAGTCTGAAAAATAAATCTTTTAGCATTACGGCTGATGTGGAAATTCCAGAAAGTGGTGCAGAAGGTGTTCTATTAACCCAAGGAGGACGTTTTGCTGGTTGGGGATTTTTCCTCGAAGATAGTAAACCAACTTACGTTTACAACTTTGCTAATTCCGAACGCTACATTATTCAATCTTCTGAAAAATTAGCATCAGGTAAATCAACAATCAAATTTAATTTTGATTATGACGGTGGTGGAGTTGGTGCTGGTGGAATAGGGAAGTTATTCATTAATGATCAACAGGTGGCTGAGGGTCGAATTGAAAAAACTTTACCCTACCGTTTGGCTTTAAATGAAACTTTTGATGTGGGTCGAGATACAGGTACTCCGATTGTGGAAACCTATCAAGTACCATTTGCATTCACAGGTAATTTACAGAAGGTTACTTTAAATTTGAAGTAATTGTTGTCTCACTCAGAGGCGCAGAGAGAAAGATTGAGAGGATATTTTAAAAGTCATACTCAATTATTTTCTTCTCTCTGTGTCCTCTGTGCCTCTGTGGTTCGTTAAAAAAAGAGTTTCAGGCTTAACAGAATCATATTGAATATTCCTTTCTTCTTTGCCTATTGGCGCGAAATAAGAAATTTATGAACGAAATTATCCCCATCCTTGACAAAATTGCATTTTTGGCTTTTGTTGTTGCTACTATGTTTGGTACAGGTTTAAAATTAACTGTACAACAGATTTGGCAACCTCTTCGTAATATCCGTTTGGTTGTTTTATCGCTATTAACAAATTTTGTTTTAGTGCCACTTTTTGTATATTTGCTGGTGCAAGTAATACCTGTTAATGAACCTGTGAAAGATGGTTTGATAATTATGGCATTAGCATCAGGTCCTCCAGCCTTACCTAAACTTGCCCAAATAGTTAAGGGTAATTTAGCTTTTTCTACAGGGTTAATGATGATGTTAATGTTCGGCACTGTTTTTTATATGCCAATTGTATTACCATTAGTTTTGCAAGGTGTAGAAGTCAATTCTTGGGATATTGCCAAACCTTTAATATTGATGATGATAACACCATTGGGAATTGGGTTATTAATTAAGGCAACATATCAGGATATCGCTTTAAATCTCCAAACAATTACTTTCAAAATATCTAATTTTGGATTGCTTTTAGGTTTAGGAGTGAGGTTGATAGTACACTTCAATGAAATTATTGTTTTATTGAAAACTGGAGTGATCTTTGTTTGTGCTATTTTTATTATATTCTCTTTTACTGTGGGTTATTTATTGGGTGGTCCTGGTATTGATACTCAAAGAGTTTTAGGAGTAGGAACTGCACAACGTAATTTTGCCGCAGCATTGTTAATAGGTACGAGCAATTTTAATGATCCGAATGTAATCAGTGTGATTATGGTGACAAGTTTATTAATGATGGTTTCAGTTCTAATTTTGGGTAAAAAGTTACCAGAATTAGATCAAGAACAGGGTGCGGAAATAAAGCAGCTTGAAGTTTAGTGATGACATAGGAGGGAAAATGATGTATATAAGAGCCAAATAATAATTGACAATCTTTCATGTATTTTTGAGTGTCTAGCAGGTGACAATGCCAGACTTGATCTATAAGTTGACTAGGAACGAAATAATTGGTATTAGGATAGAGCCAAAACAACATCAAAAAACATATATATTGTGCGATCGCCCAATCAGCTTGTTTATCAGTCAAACCGCACCTAGACTCAGGCTTCATGAGCCGATATTTTACAGAACTAAATTCCGGCTGACTAGGACTTTGATGAATAAATTGTAATAACTTTTTGTTCACAATGACACCTGGTATAATTACATTATTGAATCAGAAAAGCATATTGGCGTTATTGCTATTGCTCTGAGTGATTCCTAGAGTTCTATCAGCAGGTTTATCGTCCGTTATGCAAATTTAGGTAGTGATCCGAAAGTAGTGAAAGAGATAAAAGCTATGCCAATCGCATATTATAGTCTTATGTAACAATACCTGACAGGATGAAAAAAATAGTTAAGATACCCATAGAATAAGACGCATAGCTCTCTCACTCTGTTGATAATACTTCTGCTTATTAGGAAATAATCTTAATAATGATCTAACTGAAAGCCAATAAAATCGTGACGATATCAATAGGGTTTCAGGACTTTGGTGAAGGTATAAGGTATTGTTAACTAACATCATTTAATTATCGGTAAAATCCACTTTTATAGTGTTAATAATCTTCAGAATTATGTTAAAATACATAAATAGTTATTCTGTAAAACTATGACACCAGAAGAATTATTAAATCAAATATCAGACGGCATCTGGATTAACAAAGGTGGCTTGAAAGTTCCCGATGATGTTGTTCAGGCTTTGCAACGAAAAGAGGACTGGTTTGATGGATTAAACCCTGTTGTTTATTCAAAAGACAATCTTCCTGATATAAAAGGAATTTTAAATTTTTTCTCCGAACAGGAATTAGATAAAGAGGTTGGTTTCGCTGCAACTGAGATTTTGCAATCTTGCTACGGTGTGAATAAAGTAGTTAATTCAAAAATTCACGATAATCCCCAAGCATCAGGAGAGAATAAATTAGATTTACTTGCTGGTCAAGCTACTAAACCGGACGATTACACAGCAGCAGTAGAAGTAAATAATTTATTTATGAATTGGGGAAATATTGTCAAAAGTAATTATACAAATAACAGTGATGATATTTTTCTAAGAATCAAAAGCATTGAAGAGACTAATAAAAATTGGTTTCAAGATAAAGTTGATGATTTGAAGGCACAAGTATTAGCTGCTTATGATGATTTAATGTCCCGATTTGATGAACAAGAAGATCCTGTACCCCAAGAAGTCAGGAATCATTTTATTGCAGTTAGAGAAAAAACTGAACAGAACTTTTCTGAAGCCATAACTGACTTTCCACAAGATAATGACAATTTAGTAAATATATTTCTAGGATTATTTAACAAACTCAAAGAAGAATTGAATAATATACTTCAGCAAATTAAAGAAACAATATTTGGTAAGGATGAATCTAAAGCAGCCAAGGCAGAGGCCAGACAAGAAAATAAAGGCAAAGTAGCAGAATTGATACCTACTGAGTCTTGTATGGCTAACGCCACGCAAGCTATCAAAAATCAAATAGGAGTCCTATATAGTACAAAAATACCCCTGTCCAAAAAGGATAGAGGTATTTTTTTGAGAGGATTAATTAATCAATTTCAACGTTACGGAGTTAATATTTTTAATCCGTATAATTTACCGTCAAAACCATTGAAATTTCCTATAACCAGTCCGTTTGTAGTGTTGTATGTTTGTGTAACTGGTTTTGATGCTGAAACTCCATTTACATCCAGTGTTACTACATTATTGGATCTAATTATTTTGATAGTGTCTGGGGAATTAATACCAGATACAGAATTGGGGATTGTGATGACATTATTCTGCCCAACACCAACATCAAAGCACCAATTTGAGCCATCTGGGCGCAGATTTAATAATCCATCTGGCTCAACTCCCATGATATTAGAATATTGGGGATCAATTGCTAATTTAATTTCTATGGCGAAATCTGCATTAAAGTTTTCCTCTATACCCTTAATGGTTAAAGAAGATGATCTTTTGACAAAGGACAGATGCTCACCTAATGAATCTATTCCAGCAGTTATATTATTAGCCAAAATGCTCAAACCATTGGCTAACATAGTAGCCATATTTAATTGGTAGGATTTATCAAAAAGCGTAGGTGTAGGTGTAGGCGTTGGTGCAGGTGTAGATGGAATAAACACCTCACAGACCTTGACAACACCATACAAGGGATCTGAACCAAAGAAGGCGACATCACAAGTCCCAGACCCACTCACTGTTTTTTCAATCCAGGTGTTGTTGCGTCCATAACGAACGCGCTGCGACTCGCCGACAGTAAAAGCACCCCCTTCTCCGGCCACTTGTACCCACGAACCTGACGGAGGCGTTGGTGTTGGTGTGGGTTTTGGAATTGACTGTAAAATGAGCGATTTAATATCACCAAACTTCACTCCTTTTGGACCGCCCAGAGTGGGAACAAGAGCAATCAGAGTGTCATCCTTAATAAGGTTAGGTGCGATAGCTACGCTGACCGAAGGTATCGCTTCACTCGCTCTATCCACAATAATTAATTGGGCTGTTTTCACTGGAGCATACTTAGCTCCTTTGATAGAACCGAGTATAAGTTGAACTGTTTCTTCCCCTTCCTCGTAAGCATCTTGTACCACGCTCACAGGAACGTATTTATTGTCACTTTCACCATCTGCCCAGGTTAGAGTAACGCTGACTTTTTCAATATCTTTGCCTACAGTTGCACTTTCGGTTTTAGCAGTTACTTTGACACTTGCAATTCCAGATGTACCACCAGTACGGCTAACTGCTATTCTGTCACCTACCCAAGTACCAGATTCAGTGATTTTATAGGTAGGTTTGGTAAATTGAAGAATTCCCGTTGATAGAGTTGATGTGGTTGGCATGAGTTTAATTCCAAAAAATCAATAGTTTGTATTAATAAGGTGGGTATTACCCACCTTAAAATAGTTAAAAATTAAGTTTGGACTAATAAACCGCAAGCAATTACCAAACCATCTGTTGCCTTGCCAATAATATGAACAGATACATAAGGATCATTGTCTGCATCAACATAGACAACATTAATATTATCTAATTGAGAAAAGATATTTTTAATGTCAATGGAAAAATCCAAAGATTTAACAGGCGTTGCTAAATCTGCCAGAGTTGCAGCAGGGGTTAAAGGTGTGATAGTTGCACCAGTTGGTACTAAGTCTGGATATAAAGAGTAAGCTTTTTCTAACAATTCTTGAACAGCCATTTTATTGCGATTAGCAAATGCTTGTTCTAAGGTTTCATATCGGATTGTGCGAGTTTGAGGAACTACATAACCGGGAGGAATTAACCCAGTTTCATCAAGTGCATCAGTTCTCGTTTCAGACTTGCGAAGTGAAGCATCTAAAGACAGATAGCGTTTTTCATCCAAGATTAAATTTGTTGATGTTTTGACCGAAAGAGGTGCGCCATTGCTAGATTCGGTTTTTTCAAAGTCGCTGGCATCATCACGAATAATCTTGGTGCGAAGCAAAGTAGAAGCGTCTTTCTTGGTTAATGTAGTAGCCATTTATTTTTACCTAAAATCTAAAATTCTTAGATTATTCTAACATCAGAAAGCCGAAAATAGTCAACCCTAAAAATCAGCTAAAGTATTGCTATAAATGGTTCTTATCTCATACTAAACTGGTTTATTTTATAATTAATGATTAATCAAATTGATTTTGTTAAACCAGTTTTATTAGCTCCATTTCCCAGCAATTATCTTAATCTCTCCATTTTCTTCAGAGATAGATTCAATATTAAAGCCATTAGCAGCTAGAGAATTTAAGGCATTTTCACGGGCATAGTTAAAGGTTAAAGTTCTCATAAATTTTTCAGCATGATGATTAGCTCCAGCGTAATTGAGAAACTTGAATTCATCTTCTAATTTCACAAATCCGAAATCACTAGAATCATTCCAGTGAGACTTAGCTTGTGGTCTATGAATAACAAAATCAATTGTTTTGTAATTCTCGAAACAGTGAGTAGTAACGTTTTTCTCTAGGGTTGCGCCAACAAGAATATTTTCGAGTCCATTCTCAATCATTTTTCTAAGCACAGATTCTAAAACTTCAGCGTTTTTGATTGTAGTTCTGATGTGGGTTAAATGTGACATTGTTAATTCCCTATTTTGAATGGTTCTGAAAATACCAGCTTTTCCTATTACCCAATTGTGTAAGCTTTCTCTACCTTCTGTTTTTGGCATCGTTTGGCGTAGTTTGTGTCAATAACGTGCTGGATTGCAAGCTGTGAAACCCTCAAGTATTCTTGACTGGGTTTTTTATCTATTTCTTGTCCTGGTCGGTAGTTTTTGTAAACCAAAGCCTGTAAATATGTTGGTACTAATTTCCAATGATTACTACACATCAGGTATTGGGGTTTCACTTTCATACAACAGTTTGGAAGATGGCAGTAATGGCACTGAGAAATTAATTTCTGTTCTACTGGTTTAGCCATAAATTATCGTCTTGTTTAACATAAATTTCTGGGTTTTGATATATGGCTTCACCACGCAAGCTATCAGGTAATAATTCCTGAGATTCAATATTGCCTAGAGATTTTTCTAAACCTGCGGTTAAATTAATGCAATTTTCACCATCACCATTAATTATTCGCTCTGTGATAATTCCGTCTTTACCGATGGTAATTTCAATTTGTTTGTATTGCATCTGAAAATCCTATCCTTTGGTTTATTAAAAGGTGGTAGCTAACCACCAATTACGCTACTTTCTTTACTGATTTAATGAGTCAATAATTTCTGAGATTCAACTGGGAAATTGTGGGGTTATTTGATGTCATATAATCCTTGGAAAATTCTGAATAATTTCCAGGGTACTGTCAAGAAACCTATTAATTAACTCAATCCTTACTTCATAAGATATATTGGAATTATCCAGATTTTCAATTTGAAATTTTGCCGCTAACATATTATTGATGGCTATTGATAATTTCCTCTTTATTTCATTAATTACCTCTTCATTAATTTCTGTATTCTTAGTTAAAGTTGCACCTTGAATTAATTCACCAATTTCTGATATCGTAGGTTTATATTGCCAACTTGAAAAATCTCTGTCTGATGCCATATCAAATACCTCAATCATCAACCTCTATAAGTGGTAGCCATTGAATAAAGCTAATTTCAGCAATTAGTCGGTTGCCTTAAAATTCTAATTTCGTGCATTTTAGTATTGCTTTAAAAGCAGTAAGACGGGGCAGTTTAGCAAAACTACCCCTAATTTTTTTAATGTTCAGATGGTAGTAAAAGAATGCTATTCTCAACGTATAGCTTCATTTCTGTTAAAGGAAAATCAGTAAATTCAATATCTTGTCTAATTACTGGTTTTACTCTCTCAACTGGCGTATCTTCCCAGCAAGTTAATACTGCTTTATGATTAGGGTTGGGATTTATAAAACCGTATTTTTGAGGTAATTGATTTTCGGTATTAGTGACAGTTAGTAACCATAGCTGAAAATATCTCAAGTTTTCATTAGACAGTAATCTCTTGGTTTGATGGGAAGCGATCGCATCTATTAACCAATATGCTTGGGCTTTTTCTGCTAAATATTTTACTCCTGTAGTGTATTTCAACACTTTGCTCCAATGTAAATAATACTGTTCACTTCCAGTAAAATTAGCTAAATCCTGAATCAATTTTGTGGCTGAAATCATGGATTATTCCAAATAATTATCAACCTCTAAAGGCGGTAGCACAAAATTAATTTCACTCACTTTTAAACTGGCACTTTTAGCACCGCTATATTCTGCCCATTTAGTTAAGGATTGAATTTGAGTTTGGGAGATTTGAGCTAATGGTATACAACTAGCAATAGAATCCAACAAATCACCTTGAGTAAATTCTTCATTGCGACTGAAAGCATTTTGCATCCCTTCATAAATCACTTGTTCAATTTCAGCCCCAGAAAAATCTTTTGCTCGACTGGCTAATAGTTCAAAATCAAAATCAATGCGATTAGGACGCAGACGGTTTAGATGGACTCGGAAGATTTGCGATCGCTCTGTTTTGCTAGGCAGATGTACAAAAAATATTTCATCAAGTCTACCTTTACGAATTAATTCAGCAGGAAGCAATTCAACATTATTAGCAGTGGCAATAATAAATACTGGGCTGGTTTTTTCCTGCATCCAAGTAAGCAATGTGCCGAACACACGCCTAGATGTACCAGAATCACCGTCACTCCCAGTATTAATATTGCCAAATGCCTTATCAATTTCATCCAGCATTAGACAACAAGGAGATATAGCCTCAGCTAGTCTAATTACCTGTCTTACCCGGTTTTCACTTTCTCCAACAATGCCACCAAATAGCCTTCCTACATCCAATCTGAGTAACGGTAATTTCCACTCAGCAGCAATGGTTTTAGCTGACAAACTTTTCCCAGTCCCTTGAATCCCCGCAAGTAAAACCCCCTTGGGACTGGGTAAACCATACTCACGCGCCGCATTGCTGAAACTATTTGCTCTGATTCTCACCCATTGTTTGAGATTTTCCAGCCCCCCAACCGACTCTAAACCAGCTTGTACAGGGATAAACTCTAGAATCCCAGTCTCTCTGATAGTTTGCCGCTTTTCCTCGATGACAGCAGCGATCGCACTCTCATTAATTTTGCCTGATTTGGCTAAACATTTCGCCAAAACCCGACTAATCCGACAACGACTCAACCCCTGGCAAGCTTTCACTAACTGCTCATAACCAGGGTCGTCTAATTTAATCTTGCTACCAACCAACTTAGAAATTAAATCATAAATTTCATCGGTATCTGGAAGTGCAAAATCAATAACGGTGCTTTCTTCCCGTAATTCTACAGGCAATCTCAATTCATGAGTTAGTAGTACGAGTGTACGCTTGTCCCGTGAAATATCCCTGGCCAAATTTTTGATTTCTCGAATTAAAGGTAACTGTGCAGGGGTAATTTGACCGTTACCTGTGGGGGCTATCAAACTGGCCACATCTTTGAGAACAAATATCGTTGATTGATTAGCAGATGATTTTGCTACCCTTCCCAAAGCATCCATAGGATTCCCTTTACCCTGCCCATCTTCACTCCAGCCACGCACGTAATCCCAGAAATATATTTGTGATTTTCGTGATTGGCATAACACAATTAATTCTTGTTCTGCTATTTCTTCCTCTGGAGTTACTACATAAATTAAAGGAAACCTAGCAGATAAAATCAGTTCCAGTTCTAATTCTGGGGAATAATTGGTGGGAGCATCCACTTTTGGAAGAAACATAATTCTCGCACTCCAAAAACCCTACTATATGGTTCATCTAAAAAAGGCTATTCTCTCCCAAAAATGAGAGAGTTTAAAATGTAATAAAATCTATGCTGCAACTGGTTTTTTAGACCTTTTATGCAACTGAGACTCTAATTCTTCAACGCGCAACTTCAACAAATCTCTCTCGTCCTCTTCTGCTAAAGTTTTAATGCGAACTGCTTGCAGCAGCGCTTCGCTATCGCCACTAATGGTCGTATCAGCCTTTTGATGCCCAAATGTATAAAGAATAATTCCAAGTTGCTTTGATAATTGGTGAACCTCTTCAGGAATTTCCGTTTCATCTAAAGTTTGGTCATCATTTAAAATTTCTGCAACTAAATTTTTCTCACCTTTGCTGGCTTTAAGTGCCTGAGTATTATCTTTCCGCCATTCTTCCAAGAATCTACAAATATTCTCAGAACTTCCACCAATCCCGTAAATTTCCTTGAGAGCCGCTTGTACAGAACGGACAACAATCCGAATACGATTTTTTTGCAGCACGGCACAAGCTTGATCAACCATCTCCCGATTGACGCTGTTGTACCTGATAGTTTTATCGAACTCAAAACCAGATAAATCCAAGGCTGTAAATGTTGTTGGTAGCTTGGTCATAGCAGAAACCAATATGGTGCTTGTAAAAACCATGCTACCACAGCTACCATCTTGGTGTATACGCTAATTATTAAATTTTGTTAAGCACCAGGCATAGAAAAATAACGTATTTGACGCAGATTCTACGCCATAAGTTTCAAAAAGTGAAACTAAATATTTTCTAACCGAGTTGCAATTTGCCTCAAAAGAGATACTAGTTGTTCTTTAGAAGCCCCTGAAATCATTGCTGATAAACGTTCATAATGAGATAAGGCTTGTCTTCCCTCCAGATAATCCATAAGTTCATTTACTGTTTCACCCCTTAATCTAGCGATTTTTTCTAAATTAGGACGTTTTGGGATCGTGTTACACGATTCCCAGTCAATAATTGTACTGTGCTGTACACCGAGTTCTCTGGCAAAACTCCTGAGATCCCTGCCAGCCCTTAGATTTACAATTATTTCAGCAAATCTTTTTTTAGCCTCTAAATCCACTTGATTACACCCTTGATATCTATTGGATGTATCAGAAAATTAGATACTTTTGTGGTTGTCATAGAAACCAACTTGGATGATAATGAATATACAAAAGATAGAAACCAGGATGGTGTTTATCATGAAAACTGAGAACGTAAAAAGAAGAAATCGTACTCGCAAAAACAAAGAATTTCAGCCTAAACAGTTAAAAGTGCAAAATCGTGGTGACGGGAAGGTTCAAAAAACGCTTTCTATTAGGCAAGAAACACATCATGCACTGGCAAGAATTGCCCATGACAGGAATCTCTGGGAGTCCGATTTGGCGGAAATGGCTATTTGTACATATTTGGGGATTGAACCGCCACCACCGCCCATGGAAAAAAGTAAGCACATTAAGAATATGGGCGATCGCAGAAAATTCCCAAATCCAGCAGGACTTAACAACTTATCAAAAATAGAATCAAAAGAAATTACTCCGTAGACAGAACTTCTTATTGTCCACCCTTAAATAATTTCAAGAAGTAACAATGTTTGCTAGAGAACTCCCAACATTTTCAATATTCGACCACCTAAATAAATTGCAAATAGTCAGACAGACTCGAACTGCTATTAGGGCTATTTGTCCAATTTGTGGTGGTAACAATTTTGAGATCACAACATCTGGCAAAACTGCCGGACGTTACGCTTGTTATTCCAATATTGGATGTACATCAGAACAGATTAGAGAAGCGATAGCTCCGTTGCTCCAAGGCAACGCACCCGGATCAGAAGCCTTTGAAAAAGCTGGAAGTCATTATAGGGGTTTGGGCAGACGGATAAACCTAAGAGTTTTACCTGCACCGCTCAAACTGTACAAGCCTGTACTTTTGCCAGCAGGTGAAATAGTTCTGTCCACACTTTCAGAAGATGTAGATGTTGTACCAATAATTCAAAAGGGACTTAACACAGAAATTATCTATCACTACAGTTGTGAGCAGTGGGTATTAAGAACTGACTTTTATAACGAAGCCGGAGAACGCACCCATAAAACGACGAAGCCTTGGCATATCAACGCAGACAGTAAGAACATCAATTCCAAAGGTGAAAAACCATGGCCAATTTACAGAATCCATGAAGCTGAACAATCCGCAGTTGATCAATGGGTGTTGGGTGTTGAGGGCGAAAAGTCTGTGGAAGCAGCCCGTTTTCTTGGTATTTGCACCGTTACTTGGATGGGTTCAGCCTGGTCCGATGTTGATTTAGAAAGTGGGTTGATTTCTCTCAAAAAGGCGGGTGTGGCTGGTTTAATCTCTACAACTCTTGAACTTACCCCCCACTGTCCCGCCCATAGACTGACTTGGTGTTTACCTTATCAATATTCTGCGATTCCTACGGAGCGCTTCGCTATCGCAACTTGTCCACCTATCGAAGCATGGTTTAATTCTCAAGTTCAAGACCAGGGAACTATAGATGTTTTACGGGCTTATCTTTATGCTGTCGCCAGTGGTAAATCAGAGTGGCAACAATATTTAGAAATCATCGGCAAGGGTGGGACTGGTAAGGGGACTTATACCCGATTAGCACAAGCACTTGTAGGACTTAGAAACACCCACTCTACAAAACTGCAAAAACTAGAAAAATCTAACTTTGAATCTGCTTCACTCAAAGGTAAACGCCTATGTGTGATCACAGACTCAGAAAGATTTGCAGGTGAGGTTTCAATACTTAAAGCCATGACTGGTTCTGATTTAATTCCCTACGAAGTCAAGGGTAAACAATCTACATCAGGTTTTATATATCCTGGGATGATAATTATTGCTGGTAATGAGGCGATCTGCTTGCAGCAGCGCTTCGCTATCGCATCATCAGATTATACATCTGGTACAGAACGTCGTCGAATTGGTGTCCGGTTTGATCAACAGGTTGAGCGTAAAGACCAGCAGATTCTACTAGATTTTCGGACTAACGGCGAAATGTTTGGGGAGTTTGCCGGATATATCCCAGGGCTTCTTAACTGGGTTTTGAGTATGGGTGAAGTTCGTGCTAAGGAACTTCTGAAAAATCACTGTGAAGCTTCCCAATTACTCTGTCAGCAAAAAGCAACCATGCTAACAGAAACTAATCCTTTAGCAGCTTGGGCAGATGAAGAACTTGTACAAGAAACTGGATATAGAAATTATGTAGGTATTGCCCAACAAATCAGATTTACAACAGGTGATATAGGTCAATCTGAATCCTGGACTGCATATCGCAACGCTAATACTTGGCTTTATCCTAACTATTGTCAATACGCGCAAAACACAGGCACAAATCCGTTATCTCAGAAACGTTTCACCAGTTTGTTACTTGATTTGTTACAGGCACAGTTAAAGTTGCCAATTTCCAAAGGAACAGATAGAAAAGGGTCTTATTTTGAAGGCATCAAAATAAGAACAGGTAGCGATGATGACATTTCTACATTAATCACAAAGTTGTCTGAATTAGAACCAAATAATAGCAATTTTAATACTGAATCAGAAAAATGTGATCGGTCGTGTGATGGGTTGATGATGGGTGATGTGATGGTTGAAACTCTTATAGAACAAGCCTGTGATGGGTGTGATGGCAAAATTGACAATTATTCAATCGAGAATGAGAACATCAAAAATACTCTAAGTATGAATACTGGTACAGCCTTACAAGGAAATTTGGCTTTTGACCCATCACAACCCATCACACAGGTAGTTATAGAAATGCCTAAAACTACTGCTGTAATTGAGGTTGAAGCTACTGTGATGGGTGAATCTGTACCATCACAATTACAAGAGTTGCAACGATCAGGAGAAGTTGCCAATACTGAGACAGAAAAAGCAGAAGAATTTCTTGTACTGAGCGAACTTGTACTGACTTGTGCCGAGCGAAGTCGAGGTAGCGAAGTCGAAGTAGTCGAAGTAATCAATGTAGAGGCTGTAATTGCTGAAAGAAACAACAAATTCCCCATCGGTTCTTATGTTTACTACAAGGATTCAAGGTTTAAAGGATTTGGGGAATTAGGAAGCAAAAGACTATGCCAAGTAATTGCACATTTAGATTGGTGTCCAGAACATATTCAAGTTAAAGGTAAAGGCGTTGAAGGAATTGTAGCCTGTGCTGATTGTCAATCTTTAACCCGACACGAAGAATTAAAACTAGGCTTGTCCAGAAAAATACGTTAATTGTCAGTGGCATTTAAACAAAGGACAATTAACAATTAACAACTGACAACTGACAATCATGAAAAAATGTGTAAATGAAGATGAATTAATGAGGCACAGACAAGATCTAAAAAATCACTGCCATGAATTAATTGATTTGATATTCCGACATCGCTATGGAATTAAATTACTCTTGTCCGCTAGTAAAGCCTTAGAAATGATTGCTGATTACAAAGCTAACCGTAATGGGAACTATGTTAAAAAATTTCCCCTGAATGTTCAAGATGTAGACACATTGCCAACGGTGGTTAAGGAATAGTTTAGAATCAGAGAACACTGATAAATAATTCATACAAAACAATATGAAAATATTGATTCTTGAGAAACACAAAACTTGATTTGATATTTGATTTTGTGTCTGAATAATAAATTTGTTCATCATAAACAGACAAAAATATCAAAAACTAGCTAGACTAGTTACAAGACTTCACCTATTATGATATGCAGGAAACAGCGACTCAAGTATTGATTCGTGTCTCTAAGAAATGGTATAGGATTCGGTATTTAGATCCTTATACCAGAAAGAGATTAATGTTATTATCAGAAGAAGAATTTGAAGTAGAACTTCAAGGGCTGCTTAAACCCGCAGCTTGACTTCTTTGATTTCACCATTGGCAACTTTTACGTAATCAATTAATTCTTTATATATTAAGGATTTATCCGCCCAGGGTGTTTCATCCCAAAAATTAATATTGCTACAACAAAACGCAAGAATATCAAATAGTTCGCTGTTGATTTTATTAACTACGGTTTCTTTTTGTTTGATTTTATTGATCTCTAAAATTGTTTGGTCAATGGCATCTTGAATTATTGGGTTTTTAGGTAAAAGTCTCAGTGATTTTAGTTGTTCTTGTCTAGCAATCAATTCCGGGCTATCCTGTGTTTCCACATTTGAATTTGTAATTGCATATTCCTTGATTTCCCTATGCCGTTCTACTAAGGTTTGATCTACCGTTAAAATAATATCTGGTAGATAGGTACTAATTTTGTTGCTACAAAAATCATTTCCCATGTTTTCATGTTTTTTGCAACGGACTCTATATGTCGAATTTCGTTTCTTACAAAAACATTTATAGCCGCAGTCAGCACAAATAATCTGCCCAGCTAGGGGGAAAATCTCTGTTTCCTTTTTTTCTCTACCGTAGCTGTATTTAGATTTATTTTCGTCAAGTTTTCTAACTATGCGTTTGAATATATCCTCAGTAATCAAAGGTTGGTGAGTATCTTCATGAATATCCCAGTTCTCAGGTTTATTTAAATTGTCCTTGATATTGTAGGCGGTACATCCTCTGAGTACAGGGTTTAAAAGCCAGTAACGCAGTCCGGCAGCAGTCCACTTGAGATGATAAGTTTGCAGTAAATATTGACCCGTACTCCTCAATGTAGCCCCATCACCGAGGAAATATTCAATCATCTTGTGAGCGATCGCCCATTTACTAATTCCATTCATCTCAGATAAATCAGGAGCATACTTTTCATCCACGCGACAATACCCAAAAGGTGGCCGGGGAGAAGCCTTTTTCTGCTCTCTAAAAAAGTTCATGCCATTTTTGATACGATTAGCGAGTAGCCTAGATTCAAATTCAGCCAATCCAGCCATCTGATTCACAGAAAACCACCCAAAGGGGGAAGATGGGTCAACGGGGGCATCCAAAACCGTGAGTTTGACTTTGTACTCCTCAAAGATAGCGATCGCCTTGTGAATCCCCACCACACTGCGTCCTAGTCTGTCAATTCTCGTACAGATGACTTCGGTAATCTTGCCTTGTTTGCACTGAGCAATCATTTTATTAAATTCTTTCCTCTTGTCGCTGCGCCCGGACTCAACATCTGAGAAGATGACAATAGCGCCAGCCCTTTCTACTCGTGCTGTTTGTTGTTCCAAAGCATTACCTTCATCCTGTTCACGGGTGGAAACCCTCACATAACCTGCTTTCATCATCATTCCTCATACTGCCCATATTGTTAATATAACTCTACTCGTTTGATGCTTCACTCCAAGGCTCAAACAACCGTTCTTCACTTGGCTGCTGAAAGAGGATCTGTTGAAGACCTAGAACTTCATGAAGTAATGCTCAAAGGTTTCCGCGACGTTAAATGCGTGGAATCCGGTGGTCCAGAACCCGGTGTAGGTTGCGCCGGTCGTGGTATTATCACCGCTATTAACTTCCTAGAAGAAAACGGTGCTTACACAGATTTAGATTTCGTATCTTACGACGTACTAGGTGACGTTGTATGTGGTGGTTTTGCTATGCCTATCCGTGAAGATTAAGCTATTTTGTCTGGGGTTTTTGTAAATGCAATTGGTTGGGAATTTTGATTTTTTTTATGCCCTATTTTTGCCCTGGGAAATTTTAGATAAATGGGGTTTTTGTTAGGATTTATTCTTTTATTTACCCTATTTTGTCCCTAGTGTCAAGGGGGATACATGATTTTTGATAAATGGGTTACTAATTGTCATAATTTTTCAATGTCTAAATCATCATTAACTGCTACTAACCACGAACTACGATTAATGGAGTATTGTATGACGGTTATTTCTCTGGCGTTACAGTTTTCAGTAGGGTTATGAATCCAGTATATCGGGTTTTGTGACTCCACTCTAAAGTTCTCAATGATAGCCAACCAGTAATCTGAACCATATTCTTTTGCTTTTTGCCACTCTCTTTCAGTTAAAGTTGGAGAACAAGAACCTAATGAACTTTTAACTTCAATATATTTTCGTTTGTTACCCTTTTCAGCCAAAAGGTCATATCCACATCTTTGCTGAGATACATCGTATACAATCCAATCATTATTTCGTAAAACCTCCATTACATATTGTTGAGCGCCCCAACCACTATTTGATCCTGGTTCAGGTATTTCTACTTCTGAAAGTATTGGATTTGGAATCTCTTTAATCTGTCTATCAGATGAAAGTTTTGAAATTGCTGGAACTGAAACAACTGCCTTTAATAAGCTTTGTGAAATAGGGGTGTAATCTACTGACGGAAAATTTTTCAATAGTTGTAGATTATACTGATTCTGTTTCTTATCCTCAAAGTATGCGATTAATTCTTCTTGAGAGAAGCCATAGTCACTTGCAAAATCATTAATATCAACTTCCTTGCGACTAACATAAATACCAGGTAATGGGTCGTGATACAAGGCAACTATCAAAGGTAATATAGGTATACGTTGCCCATTTGGGGCTATATGTGGTAGAAAATTTTGTATGTTTGCCATATCTACAAGAGAATAGCTTTCTCCCCGCACAGTTGTTTCGGCGCGAAGCCATTTTGGTTGTTCTTCGCCTCGGTATTTAGCCTCACTTTGACATAATATACAAGTGGCATTTTTTAAGCTACCTTGTTGTACAGGTTGAAGATATCGGCAATTCAAACGATTTTGATTCAAAAAATCATGGTCAGCTAAATCTTTTGAAGAGGCATAACAAACTATTCCTTTCTGAAGGCGGAAGTTGTTTCTCCAAGTATTTTGAGGAGAAGTATTCCCAAGACCAACAACACCAGTTTTAGCCAGATAGTTGTTATCAAATAACCTGAGTACGCAGTTATTTGATGGTCTAGATTCTTTACTGTATAAGTCATCTATCCCACATTCCGCACCCCCAAGTGTCACACCCCAAGAAAACCGATATATTTAGTACATAAGAACTAATACCTGTGAGGGGTGATTAAAATTTATTGAGGCTAAATAGGAATAATTACTATTAAAGCAGATATATAGTCAATAAAACGACTAAGTACGAAATTTTGATTCTGAGGTGATTGTAATGGAAAACCTAGTCCAGAATCATTGAAAGCTTTATCCTCAATGACTATAAAAAACTAAAAAAACGTTTTAAATCAACAGAAAAATGAGAACATGGTAACAGATACTTATATGGA
>NZ_LJOU01000043.1:0-46521 GCF_001672085.1 Anabaena sp. AL93
ACTACTAGCTTGACATTTTGTACATAGTCCAAAAAATTCTAGAGTGTGATAAAACACTTTAAATTGATGACTGGTTTGTAATTGATTTTCGAGTTCATGGACAGGACATTGATGAATAGGAATGGAAATGCCACATTGGAGGCAAGTTAGATGATGCTTGTCCTGTTGTATTAAACTATAAAGGGCTTCACCATTTACTAAAGTTCGCACTTGCACTAAGCCTTCTAATTTCAGAGCATCCAAGGAACGATAAACTGTTGCTAAACCCATGCTTTGGTTGAGATTACGTAGTTCTACGTAAATTTCTTGAGCAGAAATGCCTTGTTTAAGATTTTGTAACAGGTTTAAAATCCGTTCTTGACTACGGGTATGTATGGCTCTCATAAATCGTTGTTAAATTTGTATTTATGTAGAAGTAATTCATGAATTACTTCTACTTCCTGATTATATTTTCACTCAGTTAGACCGGAAAAGTTATAGGATAGCGATCGCAGCATTCAGCAAAAAGCCTGTGCAAATAAAATATTTAGCTAAAATTTTCGTGACTCTGAGAACTTCAGTTTTAGATCCTGCTGGTGTGGCTGTACAATCTGGCCTCAAACAAATGGGATACGACAATGTGGAACAGGTGAGAATTGGTAAGTACATTGAGTTAACCATTACCGCACCTGATGAAATGAAAGCGCGTCGAGACTTAAATCAAATCTGTGACCAAATGTTATCTAATCCGGTCATCGAAAATTATCGCTTTGACTTGATTGAGGTAGAATCACAAACTGGCGTATTTTGAAACTGCTAATGGGTAATTGGTGATTGGTAATTGGTAATAGAAACAATACTATTGCCAAATCCCTGAAACCCTATTGATATCCTCACGATTTTATTGGGTTTCAGACATATTTTGGAAAATTGGCAATAGTATTGAGAAAATAAATAATTTGCCTCTTGCCTCTTGCCTCTTGCCTCTTGCCTCTTGCCTCTTGCCTCTTGCCTCTTGCCTCTTGCCTCTTGCCTCTTGCCTCTTGCCTGTTCCCTGTTCCCTGTTCCCTGTTCCCTGTTCCTATTCCTCTGACAAACAATGAAATTCGGTATTTTAGTTTTTCCAGGTTCTAATTGCGATCGTGATGTTGCCTATGTGACTAGAGATTTGCTAGGACAACCAACGCGGATGATTTGGCATCAAGAGACGGATATTAGTGATATAGATGTGGTAATTGTCCCCGGTGGCTTTAGTTATGGGGATTATTTACGATGTGGGGCGATCGCTCGCTTTTCTCCTGTGATGCAGCAAGTTATCAACCATGCACAACAAGGTAAATTTGTCATCGGTATTTGTAACGGTTTTCAGGTATTAACTGAGGCTGGTTTATTACCTGGGGCATTGGCGAGAAATCAGGATTTGCATTTTATCTGCGATCGCTCTCCCTTGAAAGTTGAGCGTAATAATTTACATTGGACTCAAGGTTATTTTGAAGGGGAAATCATCACTTTACCCATCGCACACGGAGAGGGGCGATTCTACAGTGACGAAACTACTTTAGCAGAAATCGAAGCCAACGGACAAGTTTTATTTCGTTATCAAGAAAATCCTAACGGTTCACTCAACAACATTGCGGGGATTTGTAATCTTCAAGGCAATGTTTTGGGCATGATGCCACATCCAGAACGAGCAGCAGATTCCGCGTTAGGTAATAGCGATGGTTTGCGCTTGTTTGAGGGTTTGTTGGGGAAGGTAGCGGCTTTGGTGTAACTGACTGATAAACAGATCCCTGACTTTTTGGAAAAGTCGGGGATCTATAATTTATTTTTTATTTATATATCTTGACTTGTCAAATCGCAAGGCATTATTATTTATAGTAATTAATTTTAAAAACAACAATGAAGGGTGCAAATGAACAAAA
Organism: Anabaena sp. AL93; assembly: GCF_001672085.1. NCBI lineage: Bacteria > Bacillati > Cyanobacteriota > Cyanophyceae > Nostocales > Nostocaceae > Anabaena > Anabaena sp. AL93. The sequence goes on from NZ_LJOU01000043.1 coordinate 1,902, forward strand.
TAACCATAAATCCAGACTTAGCCAATGTTGATTATACTGATTTATTAGCAAAAATCTTGTTAGTATTACAGAAACCCAATCAAGAAATATTTAAACTTTCTGATGATAATAAACGTTTACGAATCAATATTGATCAGGTAGCAACTCAAGTTGCTAATTTGCAAGTAGAAAATCCCTTGGGAGCATCTGCAAATAGTGTTCGTTCTGCTACCGTAAATATTAGTCCAGGTTCTGAAGTAAAATTTCGGACTCAAATTCACGCAATTAAAGATTGTGTTGAAAAAATATTAGAATCATCATTAGGAAATAGTAAATCAATAGAGGAATTTGTTAGTAACCTAATTACAGATTTACAGACATTCAAAGGGACAACAGCTAAATTAGACTTTACATATCCTTTTCTTCCTTATGACAATTTGCAAAAGCAACGGTTAACTTTTAATAAAAAGAATCATGAAAACAGAGAATTGCTAAAAGTTCACAAGCTAACTATTTCTGTGCAGAAAACCCGTGATTTTGATGCAGAATTGCGAAAGGGGTTAGAAAATTATATTCGGGTGAAATTTGCGGGTGCAAATGCTGAAGAAAAACAAGACTTAGAATACATTCTTGAAGACTTAGAAAAAGATAAAAATTCTGACCTTTTCCGGTTGCGGGATGTTTTCAATAAGGAAACATTAGGAAAACTCAAAAAACAAGCACAGATAAATTATTTAGAGTTCCTGCTAGAAAATATCAAGACCAAGACTAGTAATTTAAATGCAACAGGTGCTATCCCAGGTGCTATATATTTAGAAGATTTGATTAGAAGACTCAGACTTATAGAAACATACATCAATGATAGTAACAAAGCTGATGGTGATTACCTCGTTAATTATGCGGGTGCTGAAGTTAATTACAAAGATGCCTTTTCTAATGGTGAAGCATTTAATATGCTGCCAATTATTCCCATAGTAGAAGGTTTTTTGGGAGAAACAAAAGATGAAAATCAAGGAGCAATTCAATTTGTATTTGGACTAAAATTGAAGTTTGATGGTAAAGTTCATACTGACGGTGGTAAAAGCGTTTTTGATTATCGTCTCAATATCCTGAATCCAGATAGTCAAGAACATAAAGATGCACTTACAGATCCTTTACAGCGAGAATCATTTGCAAAAAAGGTATTAAGAATAGCATTTTTGTACTATTTTTTATTTGCGTCTTGTCAAGATCCAAAAAAAAAGGACTACAACCTGAATGATGAATTAAAATATGATCCTATTACAGAATTTGAACAAGGAGTAATATCAATACTGAAAGGGTCTGATGATATAGCAAAACAGGACTTATTTCAGAAAATTCTTGGAGATTTTACTGAGTTTAATGTTCATTTTAAAATTAATCGTCTCAAGAGTGTTCTGCAAAGTCTCCTCAAGCGTAAAACTTCCTTTCCCGCAAGAGAGTATCCTGTACATATTTCTGTAAAAAATGGCATTCTTGAAGAAGATACCCAGAATATTTTTAATAACAATACATTTTTTAAACCTGTTGTCAGAAGAAATCCCAAGGAAGTTCTAAAATACATATCTTTGGGAAAACCAAATACAGAAACAAATTCTCTTTGTACCCTACCAGCTAAAGTTACTATCAACGACATTCACTTTTTTGCTACAGAAGATCAAGAAACCTTTAACATGGAATATGATTTAAATGCTATCCGTGCATTACCAGTAATTTTTGCACCTTTAGATGATCCGAGATGTTTAAGTATTTATAGTCAACACTTCAAAACTCGACAACTTTTATTATTTCCCTATCGTTTAGAAGATAAAAAACTAGAACCTCCTCAAGCTTTTGTTTATAAATTTACTTACGGTTTGCTTGCTTATATTTGTCTTAAAGTTTTATTAGACAAGCAGAAAAGATTATTTATTCCCATTCTCAGATTACATCTAAATGCCAAAGATGATGATGCACCGATAGAAAAATTTATAGTTTCTTTATCTGCTGTTTTATCTCATTTATTCAACGAAACTCATCGTGCGAATGAACAGGGAATTGATATCCGAGATTTGGGATATAAAATCCCTAATACCATGAGTTCTTTGTACTCTGTTTTACCCAAAAAATTCACTTTCAATAGTTCCTCAAAATCTCCCAAATTAGACAAATTAGCCATTATTATTGTCTCCAGTCGTGAAAGTGATCGTGGTTGGAATGGTTCTGCAAAAATCTCCAACTTAATGGGAGAAATCATCTGTGTAAACATGAAAAATGGGAAAATTAAATTCCAGTTACCGACAACTTTTTCTGATAACTGTAATAACCAAGAAATGTTTACAAATCCCAGCGTGATTATTGATAAAGTGACTGAACTTTACCAATTGGGATACAAGCACATTGTCTATATTGCTAAAGCACCTTATACCAGCACATTGCATCTAACACAAACAGAAGATGACGATGGACTTTTCTTTATGTCAAGAGATGTAATTAGAGGTTTAAAATCTGAATATCATGATATTAAAATCTATCCCATGTTTTTTGATAAATACTATGCGGTTAGATTAGAAAATATTGCAGCTAGTTCTTTGTATATTCAAGACACAGTAGAACTAACAAAATTACTTGAAGATCCTAGCAAGAAATCTGTTGTATTTTTCAACTTATTTAATGGAATGAAAGTAGGTAAGGAGGAAGAAAGATATTATAGAGGTGTTATTTCCTATGCGACGCTGTTAAATAGTTATAAAGGAATTCTTGATGATGAAGATATCCATAAAGGACTTATTTTTGATGGTTCGTTAAAAGACGATATCTTACAATATTTAACTTTATTTCACTTCTCCCGCTACCAAAAAGCCGACAAACAAATTCACATTAAACTAGATCCTTACGACAATTTAATCGGAGATAAATCCGTTGGTAAACTTTCTTTACTTAATCATTTTAAAGGAAAAGGTGAATTTAACTCTTTAGCATTTTTAACTCTTGTGAGAAAAGTGTTAAATGCAAAGCAGTAGGGGTAATTCATGTAGCTTGCTTCCCGAAGGGTATTAACCCTAAAACTTTCAGAAGAAGAAGCAACAGGGAACAGAAAAAAACTCATCTTTTTAAACATGAGATTGAAATAATGATACTGTTTTTTCGGGCTACACATCTTTTAAAAACATCTTTTTCTTAACTGAATCTCTAAACTGGTGAAACTTTAGTTTCTTATCTGTTCCCTATTCCCTTTTTTTGTAAAATTATCTGAAAATTAACATGAAATCTAAAATAGCTGAAGATTTGGGACGTTTGTTTGAAGTAGGTTTTAATATTGGGGTTCTTGCTTATATTGAAGAACAGAAAATTCAGCACAAATTTGGTGATTTATATCGTCAGGAACTACAGCAACTAAAGTTATCTAAAATTCAACAGCGAGTTATTGATAAAGTTATCAGCACTGTAGAAAGAGAAATGGCTAAAACTTGGAGTGTGTTCTTTATTCAAAAGGGGTTTTTAAGTGGCTTTAATTTCTTGCGAGAATACATCAAATCTACTGGTTGGGATAAACCACACAAGTTAAAAAATATAGAAATCTTATATTATCAATGTCGGTTTAATGGTGATAATAGTATTGGTACTTATGACACCAAAGATAATTTTCAATGGTTTGGTGAAGTCTTATCTCAATTTGATAACTTAGATAACATCCCTCAATATATTACAAATTATCAGAAAAAAGGTGAATTTCTGAATGCAGATACTTTAATTTTATTACGTCATCGAAAAGAGTATCGAGTTATTTGTGTTGATTTATCAGTATTTTCTATTAATTCTCATCAAGATGTTGAAAATATTGATTATATAGAAATTATCCGTCGGTTATTGCTGCGAGATATTAGTTATTTACGGTCAAAAAGTGTTTTTTCTAATCTGAGAATTGATACTGAATCTTTAGGTTTAGAATTTTCGGAAAGTTTAAAGACATACTTTACTGCTTTCAAATATAGAGACAAAGAAAGTACCAAATCAATTCAAGCTGCTTGTTATCTCCATAGCTTCTATGAATTTCTCCAAAAAACCACTATTCTCCCAGATACAGCAAATGTAGTTTTCAATTCTATAGGATATAGCGATCGCGGAATTAGCACAATATCCATTCAACGAGAAAATGTCGATATCTTAAAAACCTGTTATCAGATTTACAAGCATGATTCCAGTCCCCAAGAAATTCCCCAAGCACGTAAGCAAGTTTTAAATAAAATTAAAAGCAGTGCTTACCGGAGTTTTGAACGTGGTAAGGAGTTTGTTGATTCTCTTTTAGAAATTCCTGCTGATAAAATTACCCTTTTACCGCGTCACACAGAGAAAATTACGGGATTTATCAATTCTGTGGGGACAGTTCCTTCAGAATTAATGAATGATTTGGGTTTAACTGGAAGTATAACATTAAGAGATGCTCATGCTGAATTAATTAAAAAAGCTTTAGTTTCTCAATCAACTTATATATTTTTAACGGGAAATCCGGGAATTGGTAAAACTACCGCAATTGTTGATTTTTTGAAAGCACATATAAATGAAGGTTTTCTTTTCTTTTATGTTAGTCCTCGCAAACAAGTTAATTTGGATATTATCGAAAAATTCAAAGATAAAAATACCGGAAAATTATCTCATGACAAATTATTAGCTATAAACACTAACAGCAACCTAATTACAAATAATTTTGGTCGTTACACAGTTCAATACACATCTAACCAGCGTCAGGGTAAATTTATTGAAAAGTCTGTTGACTTTCTCGATAGTAGAGATATTGAACAAAAAGCCAGACGTTCGGACAGATTTCAGCGAACTAAGGAAGATGTAATTCAAGATATTGGACAAAAAAAGCAGGGTGTTTTAAATAGTATTTGCGAAGCTATTTCCACGATTATCGAACAAAAAATATCGAATAATATTATCGCAACTGCTTCTATTCAATCCTTGAAAATGACTGATGCTGGTAATACATTAAAGCATTTTGATAAGATATTTAGAAATGCTTATAATACCTCAGATGGTAAAGTTTTACCGCAAAAAATGCAAGAAATATCTGGGAGAATTAAACACCTATTTATCATGATAGATGAAATTACAGGTGATGATGGAGGTGTGGAGTTTTTAAATGGAATTCATCAAATAATAGAAAAGTATCAATTAATGGATTCTCAACATGGTTTTAATACTAAAGTAATTGTTGCTGATGCTTCTATTGTTGATAAAAACGTGATTATTCAACACCTATCTGATACCTCCCCAGAACCAGATAAAATATATTTCCGCCGTGCGGTAGATACGGCTCAACCTCTTTCTATTCAACCATTAATATTTAAAGGTTTAGAATCAACTGTTATTAATACTAACTCCTACCCAGCAAGTAGTTTATCTATTAGTTATCAAGTATTAGTTGAATCTTGTAGATTTAGGGAAGAAGGGGGATTAAATCAACAATATAATTTAGAATCTGGGTTACAAACTGAGATTTTAAAAGATATTGAATCTCTCCTTCAACGGTCAGATGTTGAACAAATAATTGTTTATATTCAAAACAAGCGTAAATTAGCAGAATTAATTGATAAAATTAAGCGGAACTGGGGGAAGTTTGAAAAATGTACAGATTATTTAGAAATACACGCAAATATTTCTGATCACGAAAAGAAAGAAATTCAGAAATTTCAAGAAAATGTCAATGTTATTTTTATGACTGCTTCCGGTAGTCGCGGTTTATCCTTTCCTAAAGCTAAACATATTTTAGTAGAAATTCCTAAATTTGAAATTGAAAAAAACCTTATGGAAATAATTCAAGTTATTTACAGAGGTCGGGGAAATCAGCATATAGATAGTCAAGAAAAAGAATTAATTTTTTACTTAGCAGAACGAGCAGTATATTATCAAGATGATGCAGAAATATCTTTACAAGAAAGTGCGCTGAGTCTATTAAATATATTATTGATTTTAAAAGGTTCTATCATGACCCGGATTTTTGGTTATAGTCGCATAGGTCGAGATAATTTTATGCTGATTCCTATCGGTGGAAAATCTGTTTTTACTGCTGGAGAAACATTTTCTGCTCAAATGGTCAACCTGATTCGTCAATTAAAAACAGAATATCAACGCACTAAAAGTGATATATTGCTAAAACAAGTTTATACAAATTTAGAAAATCTCCTCGGACGAGCAGATTTTGTCATTCAAAGTACAACTGAGTCTAATTATTTAGGACTACAAAAGTCTTTTAACAGCAAGTTTTCAGAAATTTCTCATACTTTAGATAAGTTACTAGATTTTGGAAAACTTGAACCTGGTTATATTAGTGGTGGTTTGCTGGTAGTTCCTATTGCTAATAATAAGTTAGAAGAAACTTATCAAATGCGACTAGCTGATATAGCAACCTACGCTAATGAAGAACTGTGGAAAAATATGCACGAAATTACCCGCCGCAAATCTTATTATCCAGAAAATTTACGATTTGCTATTCAAGATGCTATAGAATTAGTGAAAAATCTCAAAGATGATGTCAAGAAAACCCAAAAACTCGAACAAAGTAGTCAACACAATGATCAATATTACGCTTTACCATTATTTGCGTTTATTAGTGGGGAAGTTATGAAAGAATATTTTGAAAATGAACCCCAAGAACCGGAAGATCAAAGATTTAAGGATATTTTATCCACCTACATTCGTTCACTATATCCCGTCGGTAATGTTTTACCAATTGGTCATAATTACAAAGAATTTCCCTTTGTGGTATTTAGAAGTTATAGCTTAGAAGAAATCAGAAACAAAATATTTACAGAAAAGTACCTATTAAATTCTCATGAGTTAAATGTCCTCAATTTAATTCTTTCTTCCTCAATATCTCCCATAAGTCCCCAAAAATAAAATCCCCGACTGCGGGGAGAAGTCAGGAATCTAAATTGAATGATAATTTTTCGCGTTTTATGGGTTGAAGCTATTGACTTGCACCAAAAAATATGTTATAATCAATCTTGATAAGGAAGAACTATTCTCCACTTTCCCCTCCCACCACCACATCCCGAATGCGTAAACTCGGACCACCGCAACCGACGGGTAAACCATTTTGTCCACCTTTACCGCAACCCCCGGATTCATCCCAGTAAAAATCATCACCAATGGCTTCGATATCTGCGAGGGTTTGGAAAACGTTACCGGAAAGGGTCACATCCTTTACAGGTTCAGCAATTTTGCCATTTCTAATCATCCAAGCTTCCCCAGCACTAAAAGTGAACATTTCCCCGTTCGTCATTCCCCCTAACCAATTTTGGGCAAAAACACCTTCTTTAATCCCCGTAAATAAGTCCGCGACTGGGGTTTTCCCCCGTTCAATCCAGGTATTTGTCATTCTCACAATAGGGGAATAGTGATAATTCAGACAACGGGCATTTCCTGTGGGTTTTTCTGCTAATTTCCCAGCAGTTTCACGAGAATGCAGTCTACCAACTAATACACCATCTTCAATTAACTGGGTAGTTGTCGCTGGTGTACCTTCATCGTCGTAAAAATAACTACCGCGATGTCCTTGGGGTGCAGCACCATCAAATATTTGCAGTTCTTCTGGTCCGAAACGTCGTCCTAGAGTCATGACTTCCAGAATATCGGGATTTTCATAAGCCATATCTGCTTCGGAAAGATGTCCAAAGGCTTCATGCACAAACAAACCGCTGAGAATGGGATCAATAACTACAGTGTACGTATTACCCTTAACAGATGGTAGAAATAAAGACGTAACTGCTCTTTCTGCTGCACCTTTAACTTGTTTGTCTAAATTAGTTAGATCTTCGTAGGCTTTGCGAGAACCAGTGGTTTCTCTGCCAGTTTGGACAGTCTCCCCATTCCTGGCTGTGGCTGCAAAGCGCATTTCCATATCTACCCAAGATTGATCAATGAAAGTTCCTTCAGATGTGATAATAATTACTCTTTGGGTACTGTCACTATAATGAACTGAGGTGGTAGTAATTCGATGATCAACTGTTTTAAGTAAGTCAGTATAGCGATCGCATAATTGCTTTTTCTGCTTTAGCGAAACCTGACGGGGATCAGTACCCAACAGAGGTAATTTACATACGGCTTGTACGGGATCAATGGCTGCAAGTATAGTTTCCTCATCACCCACTATCCGGGCTGCGGCGATCGCCTCTTCTATGCGCTCTTCAATGGTTGCTAGTTTATTAAAACTACTTAATCCCCAACCACCTTTATAACAAGTGCGAACATGACCACCAATAGAAATTCCCTCGCTGAGAGTTTCCACTTTATCACCACGCAAAACAATATCTGTTCCTTCAGCTTCCTCCAAGCGAATCATTAAATAATCCACACGGGAAGAATAACGGGAAATTAAATCTGAGAGAAGATTTTGAACATCAGCAAGTTTAGTAGTCATTTTATAAATCGCTGTAAATTACAAAAGAAGGGAACTCTTAACAGGGAACTCTTAACTGGGAGCAAATAAGAAACAAAAGTTGCTGAGTTTAAAGCTCAGTCAAAAAAAGGATGTTTTTAAAAGATGCGTAGCACGAAAAAAACAGTGTCATTATTTCAATCTCATGTTTTTAAACATGAGTTTTTCCTGTTCCCTGTTGCCCGTTCCCTGTTCCCTCTGAAATTTATTTTCTTATTCGAAAACATATTTTTCTGCTACTTTCCAATAACGAGAAAACCTCTTTAAATCAATATATCCGTCATATTCAAAAAACGGTTCTACAGCAAAAACTTCCAACTTTACAGACTTTTCTATTTGATCACAAATATCATCAAACCTGGGACTGGGACTATCTGTAGTTACAACTAAATTAGTATTATGTTCCTTCGCAAAAGCTAAAACTTGTTCTGCTATATTTCCCCGGCGAATTTCTACAGGTAATTCTAGCAAACATTCATAAATGAAAGTCAGGCGTTTGAGGCTAATTTGCCATTCTGCAATTAAAGCATCATCCCAAACCCAAAGGGCTGGGGTTTGGGGATATTGCTGAAATGCAGGGTTTTGGGGACTCAGACAGTCTCCATTGATCCAAATAACTGGTTTATTCATTATCTGCGCTTATCTATATCAATAGAAAAACAAATATATAGCTATCTTAAATCATAACGGTGATGGTTGATATTCAAAAAATCTCCAATCTTTTAAATACTGATTTGACAACCATTCTGAGTCTTAACTCGTCTTAACTCCTAACTTATAAATTCCCTTACCCATAAATTTTTAATAATTTTTGCAAAATCGTAACTATGGATACATCCAATTCTGGCAAACGTGGATAACATGATAAAAATATTCACATAGTAAAAAACATCAAGAACCAAAAAACCATTGTTCTTGTCCATCTTTCCATCTTTATAAACAGCAGCCCACAGGAGTTTGCCTTCCTAAATAATTTACCTGACAAGAATAATCTTTACAGCCTTAAATATAAGGACAAAACAACTCTATCACAATTCATACCAACTTTATCTGAGACTGCACAGAATCATCGAATCCATGAATTCATCCGTCCTTATCCGCGTTTATCTGCGTTTATCTGCGGTCAATGATTCTAGAAATCTGATTCTATGTAGCTTCATCGGAATTGGTAGCAGTATGACATGATCAAAATATGTCATACTAATTCGGAATTTTAGATTGGGAATGAAAAACACTTTGATAACAGTTTCCCACACCACTAAATATCCGCAGTTAGCGTCCTTGCGATATTTCAGCTAAACAATCCAGGAGTTTACTATGCTTCGACAAATGTGCTGGTTATCTAAGTCTAGCGGCGATGATGAAAAGATTTTACACCTGCAAACTGCGCCTGGACAACCTTGGCGACCTTACACAGCTTTTCCACAATTTTCAGTTCCAGATTATCGCGTTCCTCGTGGTTCTAAGGGTTGGGCAACTTATCAAAAACTCCTTAAAGCAGGTTGGACTTTAGTACCTAGTGCCAGAGGTAGCGAATTTGCCCCCACTAGCTATGCAGAGTCAACTGTGCAGAGTTTATAGAACATATTACCATCTGGGGAACACCATCAATATTATCTTATCCCCAGATGGGTGAAATTATTTGCGGATCTGAGCAAGTCAACCCCAAACACCTTACAATAAATAAGGTGCGTTAACTGCTGTCACGAACATTTATATTTATGCCTCCTCGTTGGCCTCGCAAACCAGATCGCCAAGATCCAGATTTCCGTAAACTAGATGATCGCATGAATTTCGCTGTTCATGTTGGTATTTGTGCAACTGTCAATTCTGGGTTGTGGTTTTTCCACATTTTGAAAACTACTGCCTGGGAATGGCTTCCTGGGGTAACAATTGGTTGGGTAGGAGTATTGCTGCTGCATCTAATTTACATTGGTGCGATCGCTAATTACGACCCCACACCACCGAAATCTACCTAAAGAAAGAAAAACAAGCTAGGGAATTCTCACCTGTGGTAGTAGATCAAGTCTAGCTAATTGAGTAATAATATGAAATAGGCTAAGATATCCCGATGTTACTAACAAAGAGGTTATATTTATGGCTAAAACTAATACCACAGAATTACTAGAAACCCTAGCCGCCGAAATTGGTGAAAGTGTTTATATAGATATTGCAAAATGGCATCTTTATTTAGCTGATGCCAAGTTGCACCATATTGTTGCTGAAAAATTGTATCCTTTAATTACTGCTAAGGCTGTTAATGAAGAAAAAGTCATTGCTGCTTTAGAATCTATTACTGTTAAAGTTGGCGGTGGCAGAAATGAAATATCTTTAATTAATTTGTTGCCCTTACAATGTCAAGTTACCTTAGTAGATATTGTCGAAAAATATCAACGGGAAATCTAAGCTTCATTTTCTTTCCATTGGCAAATTTACACATTTAAATAATGGAGGTTGACCAATATGTTTTTACAAATCAAAGATAGCCGCGATTTAGTGAAAATAGTTGATGTTCAAGAACTATTAGACCCCACTAGTAAAATTGTCCATGCCCAAGACCAAGAAGGACAAGAAGAACAAGAAACGGACATTTATCAAAAAGAAGAACTAGTGTTTCCTTCTGGGGAAAAATTACCACGCTGTTGGTTAGATGCCAAATTTAGAGAAAGAGAAAGAAAATCTGTAGCAGCTTAATATTAATTACATAGGGTGATTTATCTCACCCTATAATTATAATTGGTAAGTAGGTGAACACAATAAAACCAAACTCTGTAAAGAAACGTAAAATCGCTGAAAACTTCTTTACTCTTGCCTCTTGCCTTGCTATAACGACAATTTTCAACGCCAACCTACTTATTAACCCCATAGGTTGTATTTACAGCAAATTGTCATCAAACCCGGAACAAGAACCCCACCCCCAACCCCCTCCCCGCAAGCGATGAGGGGGATAAGATCGTCTCTACAAGGTTTCTAGGATACGCATATCCCCGACTTCTCCAAGAAGTCGGGGATATAAATTCCTAAACTTCTGCTTTTTGTGTGACTGTCACACCTTCAGAATCTTTAGAAAAAGCCTTGGTAATCCAATAGGTGAAAATATGAGAAAGGACACCTAAAGGACCTGCAAATAAACACAAAGCTATCGAGTGAATTGTCCAAATTCCGGTTTTTTGACCTTGCCAATAAATCCATCTACCAACAAATAAATCCATAACCAAAAAGTGAATCCAGCCTGTAGCAGCAGCAGTTTCATTACTAAAAAACTTGGCTATATCTGCTAATTGAGGATTTGATAAAGCAGCAGCATTTTCTGGAGTAATGCTGGTGACAAATAAGTACAGATATGCACCCGCTAAAACTACAAAAGGTAAATAAGATTCCATTACCTTGCGGGTGATATTCCAGTTAGGCAATAAAATCATTAAAGCCCAAAAAGGCAAAACAAAAAGATTGGCAACGTTAAATAAATCTGTGATATTCATATTACAAAGCTACTAATTGAGATTCTATTGCTGAAGATTGTAAATTACGACCGATAAAAACTAAACTGGTTTGTTTTGGTTCTTCTACTTTCCAAGGACGATCATAAAATTTATCAAATCTATTTCCCACACCTTGCATAACTAACCGCATGGGTTTATTAGCAACCGCCACAAAACCTTTAATTCTGTATATTTCTTGTTCTTGTGCCAGCTTTTCTAATGTTGCTTGTAGTTTTTCGGGGTCAAATGTCCGGTCTAAAATCACGTGAGTTGAGTTAATTTCATCATCATGATCATGGTCTTCTTCTGTGTCGTGATGACTAGGACGATCATCTAAATTATCTTCAACTGCGGCAGCAAATCCTAATAAGATAGATGGATCTAATTTACCATAATCACTAGAGACAATTTTCACAACTCTAGGTAATTCATCCTTGACTAATTCTAGGACTTGTGCTTGTGTTTCACTATCAACCAAATCAGTTTTATTCAAAATCACTAAATCAGCACAAGCAAGTTGATCTTCAAACAATTCTTGTAATGGTGTTTCATGTTCTAGACTATCATCTTCTTGCCGTTGGGCGGCGATCGCCTCTAAATCACTAGCAAATGTTCCCGCTGCAACTGCGGCACAATCTACTACTGTAATTACTGCATCTACTGTAGCAGCGTTGCGGATTTCTTGCCAACGAAAGGCTTTAATTAAGGGTTTTGGTAATGCTAAACCAGAGGTTTCAATGATAATATAATCTATGCTATCGCGGCGTTTAATTAATTCCCGCATTGTCGGGTAAAATTCCTCTTGAACCGTGCAGCATAAACAGCCGTTTGTCAGTTCAAATATGTTAGTTTCTGGATTTGCTTCTGTTTCATCTTCAGGGCAAATTTGACAGGATTTCAATAATTCTCCATCTATCCCCAGTTCGCCAAATTCGTTGACTAATACTGCTATCCGTCGTCCTTGGTTGTTTTGGAGGAGGTGACGGATAATGCTGGTTTTACCGCTTCCTAAGAAGCCTGTGATGACGGTAACGGGGATTTTTGTAGCCATGTTTTCTGTGTGGTTTTGAATTCAATTTTACCATATATCGTCAAACCCAGATCCCCGACTTCTCAAAGAAGTCGGGGATCTAAACTTGTTAAGAGGTTAGGTGTTGATTCGGAAAAATCTGTTCCTGATACGGTAGAGCCGAGTTTTAGAGATTTATTACCTAATCACTATATTTCCAATTCCCTGAAATATCAAATAATTATCTACAATTAATCGTTCTGCTATATCTGGAACTTGTTGATAAAGATAGGTTTTCAATAAATTACTATCACCACCAGTCATTACAACCTGACTACCAGGAAATAACCGCCACCAAGCCTCAATAAAATCCTTTATCCCACTTAATAAAGTGTAAATTACGCCACTTTGAATTGCATCTGATGTATTCATGGCAAAATGTAGTGGTAAAGATATCATTAAACCAGGTTTTAATAATGGTAATTGTCCGGTTTCTTGCCCTAAACTGGCAAATTGTAACCCTAAACCCGGCAAAATTGCCCCACCAACGAAGCATTGATGATTGTCTGCACCTGTAAAAGTCAATGCTGTACCAGCATCAATTACTAATGTGGGAAATCCCCAAGTTATTCCCGCACCCCATACCGCTAAAGCCCTATCAATTCCTAATGTGGGATACATTCTCTCTAATGGTACATCTTCTAAAGTAATCAGACGCAAATGAGGGTAACTTTGCCACAGTGCGGTTTGACTAGGAACGACAGAAGCGAGAATCAGGGGTATAGGATAATCTGGAATAATGGGAAGATTGTTAGGTAGAGAAATCGCTGTCAGCCAATTATCTAAGGTTGGACATTGAGCTAATTGTTGGATAATAGATGCAGATAGATGAAATATGTCCCCAGTTGAGTATAGGGTTTTATCTATGAATAATGCCCAATGAAGGCGGGAATTGCCCACAATTAGGACTATGGAAAGACGCTGTTGGTCTTTTGACTGAGGATGATTGTTCACAGTTTTAATTTTCTTAACTGAGGTATATGTTTTTTAAGAAAAATTAATATTCAACCCGTGCCACAATAAGAGCAAGGCATAAATACTCAATTTATTAAAGAGGGGCGTTATGGTATTGCTTACCGAGAAACTAGAAAAGCGTCTGACTATAAATACTGTAGAGATTAGTGAAGATACTACCGCAATTCGGTCTTTAGATTGGGAGCGCGATCGCTTTGATATTGAGTTTGGTTTACAAAATGGCACGACATACAACTCTTTTCTGATTCGTGGTGAGAAAATCGCCCTGGTTGATACCTCCCATGAAAAGTTTCGCCAACTTTATTTTGATACTCTCACGGGTTTAATTAATCCCCAAGATATTGATTATTTAATTGTGAGTCACACTGAACCAGATCACAGCGGTTTAGTGAAAGACTTGTTACAACTCGCGCCTCATATAACCGTAGTTGCGTCAAAAGTGGCAATTCAGTTTTTGGAAGATATGGTACATCAACCATTTAACCGGAAAATTGTCAAAAATGGCGATCGCCTAGATTTAGGAAATGGACACGAATTTGAATTTGTCATAGCTCCTAATTTACACTGGCCGGATACCATTTTCAGCTTTGACCACAAAACCCAAATTCTCTACACCTGCGACGCTTTTGGGTTACATTACTGCTCAGAAAGTACCTTTGATGACAATTTAGCAGCAATAGAAGCCGATTTTCAATATTACTACGATTGTTTAATGGGTCCAAATGCCCGTTCCGTCCTGTCCGCAATGAAGCGCATGGGAGAATTGAAAACAATTCGCATGATTGCCACCGGACACGGACCCCTACTATACCATAATGTTGAAGAATTAACCGGACGTTATCGCAGTTGGAGTCAAGGACAAACCAAAGCGGAAACCCCTGTAGGGATATTTTACGTCTGGGAGTACGGTTTTGGCGATCGCATTGCCCAATCTATTGCTAACGGGATGACAAAAACTGGTGTCGCTGTCGAAATAGTAGATTTAGCCAGCGTTAACGAATTACAAGAACTGCGGGAACTGGTAGGACGTTGTACAGGCTTAGTTGTGGGAATGCCCCCAACTTCAGGCAATTCTAACATTCAAGCCGCCCTCAGCACCGTTTTAGGTTCTGCCAAAGAAAAACAAGCAATTGGTATTTTTGAAACCGGTGGAGGAGATGATGAACCCACCTATCCCCTATTAAATAAATTCCGGGCTTTAGGCTTAAATATCGCTTTCCCCGTCATTGAAATTCGGGACACACCCACAGCCAACACCTATAAAAAGTGTGAAGAAGCGGGTACAGACTTAGGACAATGGGTGACAAGAGACAAAAGCATCAAAGCCATGAAATCCCTTGCGGCTGATTTAGATAAAGCCTTGGGAAGAATTAGCGGTGGTTTATATATCATCACAGCCAAAAAAGACGACGTATCCAGCGCCATGTTAGCCTCCTGGGTAAGTCAAGCCAGCTTTAAACCCCTGGGCTTTTCCATCGCCGTCGCCAAAGATCGAGCCATAGAATCACTCATGCAAGTAGGCGATCGCTTCGTCCTCAATGTACTCGAAGAAGGCAACTATCAACCATTAATGAAACACTTCTTAAAAAGATTTGCTCCTGGTGCAGATCGTTTTCAAGGAGTCAAAACCCAACCTGCCGAAAACGGCGCACCCATCCTCACCGATGCCCTAGCATACATAGAATGCGAAGTTGTCAGCCGCATGGATTGTGGCGATCATTGGGCAGTATACAGCACAGCCTACGCCGGTAGAGTCTCCAACCCCGATGCCATGACAGCAGTACACCACCGGAAAGTGGGGAATCATTATTAGAACCCCACCCCTAGCCCCTCCCCGCAAGCGAGGAGGGGGACAAGAAAATTATTTACAAATTTTGATTTTATTGAATTGTTTAAGGAAATAAAACTATGTCAGAAACTAAACCCCGTGACGTACAAATATTGCCCATTGGGACAGATACAATCGTATTGCGATCGCGCAGTTGGGCCAGATTAAGATTTGAAATTGAATATGCTTTAGCCAAGGGAACAACGGCTAATTCTTATCTCATCCAAGGCGATAAAAATGCCCTGCTTGACCCCCCTGGCGAAACCTTTACCGAAATTTACCTCCAAGCCTTACAACAGCGGTTTGATGTCAAAAAACTCGATTATGTAATTCTTGGTCACATTAACCCCAACCGCGCCGCAACACTAAAAGCATTACTAGAAATCGCCCCCCAAATTACCTTTGTTTGTTCTAACCCAGGGGCGATAAATCTCCGCGCAGCTTTGGAAAATCAGGATTTACAAATTTTGGTCATGCGGGGAGAAGATACCCTAGATTTAGGAAAAGGACATCATTTACAATTTATTCCCACTCCTAACCCCCGTTACGCTGACGAACTTTGTACCTGGGACCCACAAACAGAAATTTTGTTTTCTGATAAATTATTTGGAGCGCATATTTGCTCAGATCAAGTTTTTGATGAAGGTTGGGAAGTATTTAACGAAGATAGACGCTATTATTTTGACTGTTTAATGGCACCTCACGCCAAACAAATCGAAACGGCTTTGGAGAAATTGGCAGATTTGCCGGTGCGAATGTACGCTACTGGTCATGGTCCAATGGTGCGCTATGGTTTAATTGACATCACCAAAGGCTATCGGGAATGGACTAAACAGCAAACTTCCGCTGATATGACAGTGGCTTTAATTTACGCCTCAGCCTATGGCAATACTGCAACTTTAGCACAGGCGATCGCTCGCGGCATCACTAAAGCCGGTGTCAGTGTCGAATCTATCAATTGCGAATTTACCGAACCCGAAGAAATCAAAGCCGCCATTGCAAAATCCGCCGGTTTCGTGATTGGTTCTCCCACATTAGGTGGACACGCACCCACACCAGTACAAACAGCTTTAGGAATTGTCCTCTCTACCGCAACTAACAATCAATTAGCCGGCGTATTTGGTTCTTTTGGTTGGAGTGGAGAAGCCGTTGATTTAATCGAAAGTAAACTCAAAGACGCAGGTTACAGATTTGGATTTGACACCATTCGCGTTAAATTCAAACCCAATGAAGTTACCTTGCAAACCTGCGAAGAAGCGGGAACTGATTTCGCCCAAGCATTGAAACGCGCCACGAAAAAATCAGTTGTCGCTAAACAACCTGCAAGTAATGTGGAACAAGCAGTAGGGCGGATTGTTGGTTCTATATGTGTGGTTACAGCCACTCAAGGTGATGTTAAAACGGGAATGTTAGCATCTTGGGTAACACAAGCCAGTTTTAATCCTCCTGGTTTAACCATTGCGGTAGCTAAGGATAGGGCTATGGAAACTATGACATACACGGGTAACAAATTCGTAGTTAATATCTTGGCAGAAGGGAAGGAAATCCGTAAGCAGTTTATGAAAGTTTACGCCCCTGGACAAGATAGATTTGCAGGTTTGGACATTCAAGAGGCAAATAATGGCGGAATTATTCTCAATGGTGCTTTAGCATATCTAGAATGTTCTGTCCAAAGTCGGATGGAATCTGGTGATCATTGGTTAGTTTATGCCACTGTTGATGATGGTAAAGTCTTAAATCAAGATGCTGTCACAGCGGTACATTATCGCAAATCCGCGAGTTATTATTAAACAGTAGGGTGGGCATTGCCCACCTAAATGTACAGCAGATTCCAGATAAATATTTCTACATTAGGACTTACGCACAAGTCATGGAAAAACGAACCACAGAGGCACAGAGTTCACAGAGAAATGAGGGTTTGAGAGATATTTTGCGTAAGTCCTATACATAAAAAAGTAAACAGTGTTTTACAGAAATTGGAAAAACTCAGGCAGGAAGGTTTAATTAATATTACCAGCTTTAAAAATTTGTTCAGCAGTCAACTTTAATTCTGGGAAAGTTGATGATACTATCAATTCACTACCTGTAAATTGACTAATTTGGTATTCTCTATCTATCAGTTGATGAATAGGAATAGTTGGTTGTTTAGGACTACCAATAAACCTTTTACTTCCCAGTGCTAAATAATCCACAATCCAATATTCAGCAATACCTAATCTTTCATAATCTCCCAGCTTTTTATAATAATCATCTTGCCAATTTGTACTCACAACTTCAATAACTAAAGGAATCGAATCAGGTTCAGAAATTACTGCTGATTTTCTCCAGTTTGGGTCAGTTGCTAGAATGTTTCTATTGATTACTAACACATCTGGTAAATAGCTGGATTCGCTTCCTGGTGTTTTCACAAAAGTGGTTTTTGGGATTCCATACGGTAAATTCAATCGTAAATACTCAGCCGTGATTCTCTCAGCTAAAAAACAAATAATATCTTCATGAAAACCTACGGGTGGATTCATTTCAACAATTACTCCATCATGTAATTCATAGCGTCCCTTATCAGGTAGCCATTCTATAAATTCTGCAAAAGTTACTATTTTTGGTAAGGCTTGAAGCATAATTTACCTACCTTTGTAAATTCAAAATTATTCAAATTGCAGCGACTTCTAAAGGGAAGGATGGTTATAAGCGAGCATAGATAAGTTTAATCTCATTTTTATATTATGTATATGCAGCCACTACAATTTGACCAAGAGCATTCATTTTACATATTTAACCATGTTTTATTTTAGTTATTTTAGAATGAAATTAAACCGTAGATAATTGCTCGTTCCCAGACTCCGACTGGGAATGCCTACCAGGAGGCTCTGCCTCCAATCCTAGAATACAAGCCATTTTACCCGATTTTGTGCTGGTACTTGAGGCAGAGCCTCATCAACTGCATTCCTAGTCAGAGACTAGGAACGAGAAAGAACAGAGAGAAAAATATTTTATATAAACTACTTGACGACGGTAGAGAGCCAGTGTATTATATTAAGTAACTCAATAAAAAAAGGGGAGGCCTCTATCAGAGCAGTCCACCCCTAGTAAGGTTAAGTTTGATACAGAAGACAATATAGATGTTTTTGCGAGAAACGTCACGTTATTGTCGAAATGTATATTTTGAATTTACTTCAGTTTTAACTGAGTAACAACAGATTCTACGGACTTGGCTGTAACAGCTAGGCTTACAAAACTAGTAGCTATTAAAGCCAAACAAAGCAAGACAAAAACACGGTTCATAAGTATCTTCCTTTCTCTTGTGTAATTTGATAATCATCAATTTTAACATCATCCATAAACCATTGGATGATGAAATTTCTGTTGATACAGTATTTCATTAGTTATTATAACCTAACACTTCAGTAAATTTTTAATTTTACTAAGAAAAATTCTCTACTTTTGAAAATATCATTTTATTAGAACAAATGTACTAATTTAGTGTTAATGAATACCGTCACCTTAAACTTAGATCCAGTTATTGGACTGACAGATGATCCGATTTGTAGGTTGGGTTGAAGCATGAAACCCAACGCATTTGTTGGGTTGCGCTGTCGCTTAACCCAACAAAGCAGAAAATGGACAAGGTATTGATAGTGAAGTTGACATTTCTTTTTTGCAGCCGTTATGTATCAAACAGACCCACCGCGTTCTGCTAAGGAATTCCTACCGACAATGTATGATTTACCTAGCGAAGATCCAGAGGAACCCGGGTTGCCAGACGAATTTCATCTTTTACAACCGCAGTTATTACGGGAAACTTTTTGTCCGTCAAAGTTCCCGGAAAATCAGGTATTTATCGCCACAGACTTAAATCTTTACTACGATGTTCATCATCCATTATGGTATAAACGCCCTGACTGGTTCGCTGTCGTTGATGTCCCCAGGTTGTATGCACAAAAAGAACTGCGGCTGAGTTATGTAGTTTGGCAAGAAGGCGTTAATCCTTTTGTAGTGGTAGAATTTATTTCACCAGGAACAGAAAAAGAAGATTTAGGGAGAACCCTACGAGATGCTAGTCAACCTCCAACTAAGTGGGAAGTTTACGAACGAGTTTTAAGAGTACCCTATTATCTAGTTTTTGACCGTTACACTGACCAGTTAAGAGCATTTCAGTTACAGGGAAGTAGTTATGCTGAATTGGAAATCAATCAACTGCGTGTATGGCTAAATGATATTGAATTAGGTTTGGGACTGTGGCAAGGTGTCTATCAAGGCATTGAACGGCAGTGGTTACGCTGGTATGATGCTTCAGGTAACTGGGTTCTCACACCGGCAGAACGGGAAAGAAAACAAGGGGAGAAAGAAAGAAGACGTGCAGAAAGATTAGCAGCACAATTACGCGCTCTTGGTGTTGAACCAGATTTTGGTGATGATGAAGAGGGCTAAACTGCTGACTCTGAAAAATTTAACCCAGAACAATTTCTGTGAGGGCTAGAAGTATGGCTAACGCCACGCCGCGCTATCAGGAGGATTTAGAAGAAGTTAGAAGTAATATCAAGTCTGGAAAATTGAACGATTTTTGATGCTATGATCACACTTTCCTTGCACCTCATTTATCTTTCATACAGATGAGACTCTTCATGCGTCTGGGTTGTAGGTTTATTCAGCAAGCCCTAAGTATCAGCAAATATTACTCAAAAGATGGAAGCATAAACACAGAAAAAGATGATAATTAGAGAGGATTAGTATCTATAAATCTCTGTGTAGGTTAGAAAAATGGCAGCCCAAAAATTGAGCGAAACCGAACTAACATTAGCCCTGAATAGTTTACCAGGATGGCAAATCAAAGAGGGCAAATTATACAAAGAATATAAATTTAGCTCTTTTGCAACGGCGTTGGGTTGGATGGTTAGTGCGGGTGTTCACGCGGAAAAACTTGGACATCACCCGGAATGGTTTAATGTTTACAATACTGTTCAGGTTAATCTTATTACCCACGATATCGGTAATGCTATCAGCAATTTAGATGTGGAACTGGCAAAGAAAATGGAGGAATTAGCGCCGTAACAGCCCCGGCGAATATAATTCACGGCTATACAAACAAAGTCCGCCTGCGCGGACTAATAAAGAAAAATTAAGGGTTTGAACCCAAGTAGGTGGGTTTTGCTTGTGTAGATGCGGTTTCTAACCGCCTTTTTCATGTTTAAGTTGAGTCTAACTCGTTTCCTGAATCTGTAATCTAATTGTGTGTTCTATTGTTCCGCTTAATTGCAGTTCCATGATTTCCCCTCCTAGAGGTTCTATGCAGGTGAGGAGCGATCGCAAATTGGGCGTACTTGCACCAGTATCTACATATAATCTATCTGCTAAACTACTGATTTTTTTCCAGGTCATATACAATTTGCCAATGGTTTGTTCAATTTGTGATGCCTGATTTACCAAGTCAGCAGCAATACTTAAACAACCGACTCTCTGGGCTTCTTCTAAGGCGGTTTCAATATCTACGTCTTCGGCGATTAAGGCTTGCACTTGGGCGGCAGATTTGAGGTATTTAGCTAATTGCCTAGCTTCTGAGGTGGCTTGTTTGACTGTATCAACGTCAGGATTGGCGGCTATATCCCTTTGTAATGCCTTTTGGTGCAATTCGGGCAGTTTTTCCATTTCCTTGACCAGAGGGGCAATGTAGCGCGGTGGCAGACTGTTATCTGCCGCTTTTTCCCTGACTTCTTCTGGTAATAAATCGGAGGACATGGCTGTCCATTCGTCGCTGAGTTGACGGACTTCTCTGCGGGTAATGCGATCGCCTTTCTCAGCAGCTTCACTGACCATCTGTTGTACTTCTGGAGACGCTTTGGCGGTTTCTACAAATGCCCGTTTACTAAAGTTATTAACCGTATCTGGGTTCAGTTTGCCATCTGATATCAAGGTATCAGCACTATTGGCTAATTGAATCCAACTATAGGCTTGAGTCTTACTGATTTCGCGTTCTTTGAGCCATTTAAGGAAACCCGCACCGCGTCCATCTCCGCCCTTTTTCTCTCGGTCACGGATAGCGCGTAAAATGCGACCACGCCAAATTTCTGTTTGTAAATCAAAGCGATCGCATACCTGCCATGCTACATCAAGTTGTTGTAAAAAATCGGACTCAGGAATTTGTTCATCTTCTGGATCAGGTAATGCAAAGTCTAAATCTGCTGGCTGTTGGAGTGCAGCAGCAATATCATTCATAGAGTCGGTATCTTGCACGATGGATAGCTGGTTGGGGTATGCGATTTAGCTTATATTCACGCAACTTGCGTCATGAAAATTGGTGAGTAATTATTGTACTTTAAAAATTAAATTTTAGGGGGACTGGGAAAATGAGAAAATGAAGGGACGAAAGTGCAGAACAGACAAAAATAACAGGACTTACGGAAAATATCTCTGAAACCCTCATTTCTCCGTGTCCTCTGTGACTCTGTGGTTCGTTATTCCGTGATTTGTGCGTAAGCACTAAATAAGAAACAATTCTCTGTCACCTGTCACCTATTCCCTTATGAAACAAACCGCCAAAATCCTTGATGGTAAAGCATTAGCCGATAAAATTCAGCAAGAACTTAGCGAGACAATTGCCAAATTACAAGGTAAAATTGGGCGATCGCCTGGATTAGCGGTATTAATGGTGGGAGATAACCCAGCCTCAGCCGCTTATGTTCGTAACAAAGAAAAATCCTGTGCTAAAGTCGGAATCGCCTCTTTCGGTAACCACTTTCCTACCCAAACCAGCCAAACTGAATTAGAGGAAGTAATTGCCCAACTCAACGAAGATGAAAGAGTAGACGGGATTTTAGTCCAGTTACCCCTTCCCAATCATTTAGATGCTGTCAGTCTATTACATCAAATTGCACCGGATAAAGACGCTGACGGACTCCACCCCGTGAACTTAGGACGACTGGTGCGAGGTGAAACAGGTTTACGCAGTTGTACTCCTGCCGGTGTGATGCGATTGTTAGCAGAATATAAAATTCCTTTACAGGGCAAAAAAGCTGTGGTTGTAGGACGGAGTATTTTAGTAGGTAAACCGATGGCTTTGATGCTACTAGAAGCTAATGCTACAGTTACCATTGCCCATTCTAAAACCCAGGATTTACAAGATATTACCAAAAATGCTGATATCTTGATTGCTGCCACCGGTATTCCCGGCATGATTAGTGCTGATATGGTAAAGTCGGGCGCAATTGTGGTAGATGTAGGAATAAACCGGGTTACAGATAGTAATGGCAAAAGTCGGTTAGTTGGTGATATTCAATTTGAAGCGATCGCTAATGTGGCAGAATATATTACTCCTGTTCCTGGTGGTATCGGTCCAATGACAGTAGCCATGTTATTGCAAAATACTGTTTCTAGCTATTTACAAACAACAGGCAACTGAGAAATAATTTTTATGAATATTCATGATTCCTCAGTACAACGGGAATCAACAGCGGATTTTAGATTTATTCCCCGCACAAATTCGGGGACTTGAAACTCTTTAAGATTTTCAATCCAAAATCTAAAATCCTGTGAGTGTTTCCGCCCCAAACCCCCGTAAAATTGGTACATAGATCACAAACAACCCAATATTTTCAAAAGTCAAGAGGAATACAAAGCATGGTAGCAACGGATAAAAGATTGGAAACCCCAAAAAAATCAGAGTCGGCTAGTTTTAACCTCGCTACCTATCTCAAACAACGACAACAGCTTTGCGAACAAGCTTTGGACAATTCCATTACCGTCGTTTATCCAGAAAAGATTTATGAAGCCATGCGCTACTCACTCTTAGCTGGAGGTAAACGAGTTCGTCCTATTCTCTGTCTCGCTACTGCTGACATGATTGGTGGCACAATAGAAATGGCCATGCCTACAGCCTGTGCCGTAGAAATGATCCATACCATGTCATTGATTCATGATGATTTACCCGCAATGGATAATGATGATTATCGTCGCGGTAAACTCACAAATCATAAAGTTTATGGTGAAGATGTGGCTATTTTGGCAGGAGATGGTTTATTGGCTTTAGCTTTTGAACACGTAGCCGCCCAAACTCCTACAAATGTACCTAGGGATAGAGTTTTACAAGTCATCATTCGCCTCGGTAAAGCCTTGGGTGCGGCTGGCTTAGTCGGTGGTCAAGTGGTAGATTTAGAATCGGAAGGTAAGTCAGATATTTCCTTAGAAACCCTGAATTTTATTCATAATCATAAAACCGCAGCTTTGTTAGAAGCTTGTGTAGTTTGTGGGGGAATTATTGCTGGTGCATCTGCCGAAGATGTGCAAAAATTAACTCGTTATTCTCAAAATATCGGTCTGGCTTTCCAAATCATTGATGATATTCTGGATATCACCGCTACCCAAGAGCAGTTGGGTAAAACCGCTGGGAAAGACCTCACAGCCCAGAAAGTTACCTATCCTAGTCTGTGGGGAATTGAAGAATCTCGCGCTAAAGCTCAACACCTGGTTGCTCAAGCTTGTGCTGAATTAGCATCCTATGGTGAAAAAGCCATTCCTTTGCAAGCGCTCGCTCACTTTATCATCAGCCGCAATAACTAAGCCCAATTGTGGATTTTAACTAAATTTTGGCTTCTACTGCCGTTTTTCCTCCATACAATCACTGCTTACACTTACTAACTTCACCAAAATACCATGCAGGACATAGGCGAAATTGTTAACAACCGGGTGCTGCTGGTTGCGCTTGTAGCTTGTTTTGTAGCTCAAGGATTAAAGCTTATCGTTGAGTTAGTCAAACATCGTAAATTAAACGTGCGTGTTTTAGTAACTACTGGAGGTATGCCCAGCGCCCATTCAGCCCTAGTAACAGCCCTAGCAGACGGCGTTGGCCAAACTTTAGGTTGGGCATCTCCAGAATTTGCTCTAGCTACAGTTTTTGCTATCATCGTTATGTATGATGCCGCTGGAGTGCGTCAAGCTGCTGGTAAGCAAGCAAAAATCCTCAATCAAATGATTGATGAATTATTCCATGAAAAACCGGACTTTTTTCAAGACCGTCTCAAGGAATTATTAGGACATACACCAGTTCAAGTTATCGCTGGTTCAGTTTTGGGTGTAGCTATTTCTTGGTTAGCACGGGCTGTTTATTAGTCGGTTGTTCGTTGTCAGTCGTCAGTGGTCAGTTGTTAACTAACTCTTAACGGACGGTTGAGCGCAGTAAAACTACTTTCCGACCATCTGCTAATATGGCTACAAATCCGCTTTCGCTGAGTTTTTGTAATGTATTATATGCTTCTTTTTGGTTGGTAGTATAAACTGCCAACAGGTAAGGGCGTTGTCCATAGGAGACAAAACCCACATCACCTCCTACGGATTTTTGCAGGCTACTAACCATTTCTGGACGGTTAAAATAATCAACCAGAATTGCATAACCTTCCCCTAATATTTTGGGGTTATAGCTAATTTTTGAAGTTGGTAATTTTGGTGTTGTTTGTGGTACTTGTTGAGGTGCTTGTTGAGGTGCTTGTTGGGTAGCGCGAGTGGTGATAATGGCAGATAAACCAACTATATTCTGAATATACCTTGCCCAGCGATTGGCATCATCAATATTTTTAAACCCACCAATTCGCGTTACTGTTTGATTATTATATTTGCAAGTAACTGTTTTTAATTCAGTCGGTAATGCACTACGCAACTGCTTTTGATTTTCAGTTGTGGGACTTACTACTAATAATAAATATTCTCCCGCATTTGGTGGTTGACAATTAGTAAGATTTTGTTGAGCAATAACAGGATTGATATTGCTAATTAAGGGAGTAACTGCTAGTAATAAGGCACTTGGTAAGATTGTTAATATTTGCATAAATTGGTAATTGGTCATTGGTAATTGGTAATTGGTCATTGGTAATTGGTAATTGGTAATTGGTAATTGGTAATTGGTAATTGGTAATTGGTCATTGGTAATTGGTAATTGGTAATTGGTAATTGGTCATTGGTAATTGGTAATTGGTCATTGGGGAAGAGGTGAAATTCTTATATATTCCCCGTTCCCCGTTCCCCGTTCTCTGTTCCCTATTAAGAAGCTGTGGTAAGGGATGCTAATGGATTTGGTATAGTGTCGCTAGGGGCGGAGAATTCTCCAGTAATCACATACTCTAACCGCAGTTTTAGCCAAGTTATAAATTGCGAATTGGTGGAAATAATGGCCGCCGCAGGTTGGGGACATTTCTTTTTAATACCTGCCATTTTTGGTGTTTCTAAAAAAGCGGGTTGCTTAACTAACCAAAAATCAATTTCTTTTTCTTGTTCATGATAGTTACGAGTCCGTTCTTTGAGAACTTCGTCTATTGGTTCTTGTTCCATAAGAAAGTGTTGACTGGCCAAAACGTAATAGTATGTTTGCATTTTCTTTGCTTGCTGACTAATCTATAATTTTAGGTTACTGCGGTAATATCCCCGACTTCTAGTATTAATTCATCATTTATTAACATCATGAAAACAGAAGTCGGGGATCTGCTATAATTTCAGGGTACAGTGTTGAATCTGTACCCTGAGCGATTAACTTTTCTTCAATCCCTGAAACCAAGAACCAAAAGGACAACCACTGCCCTTATTTTCACTATTTTCTAGTTTGCCACCTGCTGTCAGGCTTTCTAAAAATAGGGCATTATCAAAATAGTGTTCTAAGGAAACAATTTTTAAATCGTCGGTAACTTGAGCAACACTCATACCGATAATTTCAACTGTTTTCCCTGTGGGTGCATAACCTTTATACTTACCCTGAAAATGTCCCCAGTGTCGCCATTTAAATGTAACATTGGGAGGACCAGAATAAACCGCCAATACTTCCCAGGGAAATCCTTGAGGAAAGGTACTATGAAAGATATCATGGGATGATTCAAAACTTTCCTCTGAAGCTTTGTAATGTTCAGAATCAGCCATAAATAAATTATAAGTACCTGATTTACCTAATTCGGCAGCGGTGTATTCTTGACCACCATTGCTTGTTACCCGGAATTTGTCATTGACGATAGATAACCACTGTGCGGGGTTAGTTTTCCATGACACTTCCATTTCAAAGGTTCTTACCAGGTTTTCGACAATAGCTTCCAGTGTACCTTCGAGATGATGGTGGATACTCTCTTTTGCTAGGTTTTGCTGAGAACGGCTATAGTCAGGAGATTTTTGATTGCGCCATTGAGCATCAGTGCTGGCTGCAATTACCTTGTCTCTATCTTGTACCCATAGGGGCAAGTTGTTAGACTGTTGAGAAGTCATAGAAGTTTGAAGTTTCCAAATGTGACTCTAATTTTCTGGAATTACGCAGCTAACACCCCTCTAGTAGTCTGTCAAGCAGGGAGGTGGGGGAGGTGGGGGAGGTGGGGGAGGTAGGGGAGGTGGGGGATGTGGGGGATGTGGGGGATGTGGGGGATGGAAGAACAGAAGTTTTTTCCGATCATTACCCGTCAAAATAAATTTGACGACCTACTAGTCCAAAGAGGCAAAATGTAGGGGGGAATATATTTCCCAATCACCAATTACCAATTACCAATTACCAATTACCAATTACCAATTACCAATTACCCCGCATTGCTTCTTTCATTTCTCGAACTGCTCTTTCAATACCTACTAAAGCTGCCCGACTAATGATAGTATGACCGATGTTGAGTTCTTCCATGCCTGGAAGGGCGGCAATGGGGTAAACGTTCCAGTATGTGAGTCCATGACCGGCATTCACCCGTAACCCTGCTTTAATGGCTTGTTCACAGCCTTGGGCTAATAAAGCTAGTTCTTTTTGGCGAGTTGTTTCGTCTTTGGCTTCTGCATATTGTCCTGTATGCAGTTCAATAAATTTGGCTTTTACCTTGACAGATGCCTCAATTTGTGGTGGTTCGGCATCAATAAACAAACTTACGGGAATGCCAGCATTTTGCAACTTATCAACTATCTCTCCTATTCTAGCAATTTGTCCGACAATATTTAAACCACCTTCTGTTGTTACTTCTTCCCGCTTTTCCGGTACTAAGGTAACATAATCGGGTTTGATATCTAGGGCTATGGCTAACATTTCTGCTGTTGCTGCCATTTCTAGGTTTAAATGGGTTCTCACCGTTTCCCGCAATAGTCGCACGTCTCTATCTTGAATATGTCTTCTATCTTCGCGCAAATGGGCTGTAATGCCATCTGCACCCGCTAGTTCTGCGAGAATTGCCGCTGCTATGGGATCTGGTTCTACTGTGCGCCGTGCTTGACGAATGGTAGCGATATGATCAATATTAACACCGAGTGTAGGCACGCCTAATTTCTCCTGTTTAACAACTATTCAGATGTTGATTTTAGCGGAAATTACAGGGATGGAATCAGTAATAATTGCAATATAAATTTGTTGTAACAAATATATAAATAACAATACAATCGAAACTACAGAAGCTTTTTAAGCGAACTCCTCCATTATTTAATTGCTGAATTTGAGTAAAAATAAAGTATTATCTAAAAATTACACTTAGATAAATAAGAGATACATCAAATATCAATCACATTAGAGGTTAATTTCTGAGATTGGATAGTGACATGACAAATGTGGTCAAACTTAGTAGTAAATAAAGTAGAAATATCAAGAAAATCTAATTTATTTATTACTCTACTCTATCCATATTCCTATTTTCTGAGATTCTTTAGATAATTGATCTTTTCAATTTGTTGAAAATTGTAATAGTTTAGACAGGCATCAATGATTTATCTTCTTGGTCAAGCAGCAGCATCATCACCTTCACCGACTAAACCTGTAGCTACAGCACTACTAGCTATGCCAACTGCGGCACAATTTGGTACGTTCTTTTTCACTTTAGGTTTATGTGCGGGAATCTCTTTTGCCATTTATGTAGGACTTTTCTTTGTCTTGCGGCCTCTTGTTCGCAAATGGGAAAAGGATACATTAATTCTCATTCTTGGCGTTTCCCAAACTCCCTTGACTATAATTTTCACCCTGATTAGTCTGAAAATTGCTCTATTCAATTTAGGTGATTCAGGGGAGATAATGAAATGGATTCAGAAAGGAATCACAGCCTTTCTCATAGCAGCTTTAACTTACTGGATTACTCAGTTATTCACTGAAGCAGCCGTCACCTATTTGAAGGCTTATGCAAGGCAAACAGAAGCTGTTTGGGATGATGTTTTAATACCTCTTTTGCAGAATTTCATCCCAGTAGTTACTTATATTATTGGTATTTCCCTATTCTTTAGTTCACTTGGTGTAGATTTATCGGGAATAGGATTAGCTCTAGGTAGTATCACTGTTGTACTGGGGTTAGCAGTGAAAGATATTTTAAGCAACTTTTTCAGTGGGTTGGTTCTCTTAGTTGATACACCATTTAAGTTTGGAGATATTATTGCTACTTCCGATGGTTCATTAGCAATTATCAAACAAATTGGTATTCGGGTAACAAAATTGTATTTGATTAATGAGCATTGTGAAGTGTATGTACCTAATGCTAATTTAGGAAATCAAACTATAACTAACCTTAGCCGTCCTACTACTCATTATGCTTATACAATTCCTGTAGCAGTGAGAATTGATGCGGATGCTATGATGGCAACAAATATTCTGCGAGAAATTGTGGCTGGACATCCAGATACTTTAGCTAATTTTGATGAAAAACTCAAATCGTTAGATAGCTTCTATGGGTTAAAAGAAGGTGAGGAAGATAAGCTTTCTAAAAAAGAAGCTGGACGGAAACGGATATTGGTTGAAAAAGAAATCAATATTCAGTTAAATAAAATCAACGCTGCATTTGAGAAATTAATTGAAGACATTATAATTGTAGAAAAGGGTGGGTTAGATGTACAAGAAATGAAAGGTCTCATGAAGGACTATATGGAGATATTAGACCTAATGGGAATGGTTGTGATTACAGAACGTAAGGGTAAACGACAACGTTCCTGGTTAGAAGAAGAAGCCCCTGGAAAACAAAACCTAATTAACTTAGTGAGACTTTGGTATGAAGCTTGGTTAGAAGATCCAGATTTAGTTTTGGAAGATCGAGATATCTTACCTGAAGAATGGGAACAGAAAATTGAAGTCTTAAAAATCAAACTTAGTAAATTGTTTCAAACAATTTCCAATCCCGGTGTTAATGAAACTAGATTAGATGACTATGCAGTCAAGTTTTTAGATTGGATAGAAACTAATTTTAAAGAGTCATCTACTGCTTGGAAAGAACCACAAATTCAAATCACAGATATTCAAGGTTCTTCTATGCAATTTTCTGTAAGGTTCTACATTGATAATATTCAATTAGAACATTGGAGACGTGGTGAACGAGTTAAAAATGAGGTACGTCGTGAGATGATTCGTCGCTTGAGATTGGCTCATATCTACACTGGTTAAGTTATAAAAATGTTGGCTCTGCCGGACTTAGTATGCTAAACTAACAAGAGTAGGGAACTCTTAACAGGGAACAGGAAGAATGTCGGACATTAATGACTTTAAAGACTTAATGATTTGGCAATTTAAAGGTATGTGAAGAAAAGTAAAATCACTCAAAACTCTCTTCCTGTTCCCTGTTCCCTTGCCCCAACGACAATTTTTAACGCCCACCTACTTATAAGATTTTTAAACATATTGCAAGGGTCAGTTAATGAATTAGAAACTCACCTAATTTTATCTAAACGAGTAGGATTATGTTCAGAAAAAGATATAGAAATGATTCTTAATTTATTAAAAGAAGAAAGTAGAATGATTATTAGTCTTATCAAAAAACTAGAAAATTAAAATTTTTCCCCTGTTAAGAGTTCCCTTCTCTCAACTTCTCGGTTTAGCATAACAAGTACCTAAGAACCATTAAGTTTAAGTCTTTTTATCAAATACACCATTAATTATGACTAATCGTTTTTCTAGACGCAGACCAACTGCAAATGTTCAACAGCTACAAAAAATTACTACAGGTAGTAATCAGAAAAAAGACATACTATATACGTATACGGAAGTAACAGAGAATATAACTACTAAGATATTACCTGAAGAACAAGCTGAAATTTTAGAATTAGAAGGAGTTTCACAGAATTTAGAGCATAGCTTTAAGCAAGTTGCTGCTATTGAAGATCCTGTCAAACGAGAGTACAAAATACTTCAGGAAGCGAAACGACTAGATATACCGCCTGAAACCTATCTGCGGATGTGGGAAAGTCACTGTATAGCAAAAATGTCTAACATAAACGAGTATTTCTGGCTCAATCCCCTAAAGTTTTTAGATCAGCGTTTGGGGGACTTTGTTCACTGGTGTGAAAATGTCTCTTTGTATAGTTTAGCCACAGTCATTGGTCAACTTACACTGTTAGCAGCTATGGGAGCTTATTTTATAGAAGCTCCGCAACGAGAAAAACAAGTTTTAGATGATGCTAGACAGGAAATTAGAGATCAGAGCAGAGTTGAATATTCTAGTTCAAGAATCGAGGCTATGAAAAAGCTGAATAAATCCTGTCAAAGTCTGTTAGGAGAATCTGCTCCCAATGCCCACTTAGAAGGAATTGAACTCAATAAATGCTATAAATTCCAATTGGAATGGACGAGCATTGCCCAATGGCCACCACAGTTTTACAAGTATGAAGGATTTAACCTTTCTCGAATGGATTTGTCTGGGGCAAATTTAAGTGGAGCGAACCTTGAGGGTGTAAATCTGGAGAAAACTAATTTAGAGGGCGCAAATCTGGAGAGAGCAAATCTACGAGGCGCAAATTTGCAGGGAGCAAACCTCAAAGGAGCAGTTCTCGGGGCTGCTAATTTAGAGAAGGCCGATTTAGAAGAAGCAAATCTGGACAGTTCTCGCATGAGCCTTGTTTATTTAAAAGATGCCAATCTATCAAAAGCATCACTAATTAATTCCCGCTTGGTATGGGCTAATCTAGAAGGGGCAAATCTCAACCAAGCAAATTTTCAAGGTTCTAATCTTAGCCGTGCTAATCTTCAAGGTGCTAATCTCTACAAAGCTAATTTCAAAGCAGCTTTGCTTCGCTATGTAGATATGAGGAATGAAACAATCACAATTGGCACTGAATTTGAGGGTGCTAACCTGAAACGAGCTAAGTTTTGGTCAGTGGATCAACTAAAACGATCTTACAATTGGGACAAAGCTGCCAAAGATAAAAACTGGGAAGCAGAAACTATCAAAGACACTCCAGACAATTATAAAATCGGATTTATTGTTCCCAACGATAACGCAACCTATAAGTTGTATCAACAAGGCTTAGAAAGGCTGGCTAAGGAAAATAAGCAAGTCGAAATTATCCCCATTAAAACTGGAGAAACTGTTCAGGAAGAAGCTCAAGGGATCAAACAACTACTCAGCCAAGATATTGATGCGATCATTATGAGACCTCTAGATCCACAGAAATCTGTACCTGGTATTCTCCAGGCTTATGTTTCCGGTGTAGTGGTAGTTAATATTGGTGATTGCTTGCCCAAAGCAGCTCAGAAAGTCGTGTTTGCTTGTTACGAAAGCGACTCTTTTAATATGGGTTACGATCTAGGGCGGTATATCGGAAGTGCGGCATTAGATAATAATAGAAAACAGGTAAAAGAGCTAAATTTGGGTTTAGTGGATGGGGCAGATTCAACCCGTCTTTATCCTTATTTACAGGGCTTTTTCAAAGGGATGAAAGATGCCAATGTCAAGTGGACGAAAACGGGAACAACTGATGCTAGAACCCCAAAAGATGTGGATAAGGTGAAAGCGATGCTCAAACGCCACCCAAAGATAAATGTTTTATGGGGTGGTTCGGAAATGACTACAGAAATTGCTCTGCAAGCAGTTAAGGAATTGGGTTTAGAGAAAAAGATAAATGTGTATGGCATTGTGCCTTTAACTCTTAAGTTTGCAAATATGCTGCTCGATCCCAATCAACCGCTACAATCAATTGTAGATGAATCCCCTAGTTATGAGGCTCATGAAGCTGCTGCACACGCAATCAGTGTGATTGAGAGGAAAATTTCTATGGAATATAAATATGTCGTGTTTCAGCATCAGTTGTTAAGTGTTAATGATCAGAAAAAAGTTAATGATTTAATTGGTGATGCTCTGAATTTAGAAAAAAACAGTCTCAAAACACCAATTCCTCTGCAAGCTGGAGCTATTCTGATACCTAAACAAATTCCCTCTAGTTTAGACTCTTCTGTTGCTAATCCGCTGACAGCTATTACCGATCAGAAAAAGATCCAGAAATTACAAGAGGATCTCCAAAAACTAATTTTCCAGAATTGGCAAAAATCTAGTAAAAAAGAATCTACGGAAACATCTGCTAATTTTGATCGGGATTTGGTTTATCGGGTGTTAATAGATACGGATGGCGGAATTGTTTCCTATGAACCAATTGATAAATTAGCAGTTGATTTACTGTCAATTACTCCTTTACCAAAATTGTTATCTAAACCCAATGATAGTAAAGCCAACGATGAGGCTCTTTTATTACCGACTAAGTTAGTAATTAGTAAACCTGTAACTGAATTTAAGGTTGTATTTAGTCCTAGCGGTAAAGTTCAAGTCAAATGGGGAGAAAGTTTCTTACCTGATGTTATCTAAACCCAATGATGGTAAAGCCAAGGATGAGACTCTTTTATTACCGACTAAGTTAGTAATTAGTAAACCTGTAACTGAATTTAAGGGGATCTGCCGGACTTAGTATGCTAAACTAACAAGATTAGGGAACAGGGAACTCTTAACAGGGAACAGGAAGAATGTCGGATATTAATGACTTTAAAGACTTAATGATTTGGCAAAAAGGCATGGATATTGCTGAAAAGTGCTATTTCCTCACTAAACTTTTTCCCAAAGACGAGCTATATGCTATGGTTCAACAAATTAGAAGAAGTGCAGTATCCATCCCAGCTAATATAGCTCTTACAGCACTTCCCGGTGTTATGAGGTACATATCTATCTCTGAGGCGATATGCTTTTAGAACTGCAACAAATTATTGTCAACCCTGGTCAACAAATGTTACTCAAGGATATTAGTTGGCAGAAGTTAGAAAATATTTTAGAAGAAATGGGAGAAAAACGTGCTGCACGTATTTCTTATAGTGATGGTTGGTTAGAAATTATGGTTCCTTTACCTGAACATGAAAAAGACAAAGAAATATTTGGTGAATTAGTCAGAATTTTATTAGATAAATTAGAAATTGATTTTGAGCCTTTTGGTTCGACAACACTTAAAAATGAAAGAATGAGACAAGCTGTAGAACCAGATACCAGTTTTTATATTCAAAATCAAGCTGCTGTAATTGGGAAAAATCGGATTGATTTAAATATAGATCCACCACCAGATTTGGCTATTGAAATTGATATTACTTCTCGGACTCGATTTGACAATTATGAGATTTTGGGAGTTCCTGAACTTTGGCGATATCAACAACAAGGTTTGGAGATTTTCTTGTTACGGGAAGGGAAATATATAAAATCTTCATCTAGTCCTAATTTTCCTGATATTCCCATTATTGAATTAGTTAATGAGTATGTGCAGCAGTGTTTGACTATTGGGAGAAGTCAGGCTATGCGGAATTTTAGGAGTTGGGTTAGGGATAATTTGTAATTGCTATTTAGTAAAGTTGTAAAATTAAGGTTTAATCGGCACAAACTCGTATTTTTTAGTGGTGGAGTTTTGTTGAACTTTGGTTAAGAAAATGTTATTGTTTATGCGATCGCCTGATTCTGAAAACTGAATTTTTCCTGTTGCACCATTAGCTGAAAAACTTGAACTATGAAGCGTTTTTTGTATTCCATTACGAGTGTTATTTATCTTTAAAGCTCCAATTATTGCCTGCGTTGCATCATAGCTTGTCGCCGTTTGCCAACTCACAGGAGCTTTCCACAATGTCTTGGAATTCTTGACAAAGTTTGATTTGGGATTACTATCAATGTTCCAGGGAATTGTTACCACCATACCTTCAAATTGCTTTCCCCAAATTCCTAAAATCTTTGGACTATAAAGCACGTCTCCCCCCAGTAAATTTAACTGTTTTTGATTCTTTTTAACCTCTTTAACTACTTCCTGTACTTTGTCCATTGTGATAGAATTGGGTATTAACATCAAGACTTCTACGTTTTGACTAATCGCTTTTTTTACAGCAGTAGTTGCATTAAAATTAAGCTTGGACAAGTCAAATGTCTCAAGTACCTGTCCATCCTTGCTTTGAACAGCCTTAGCAAACTCTTTTCTTAGGGAATCACTATAAGCACTATCAAAATGATAGAAAACCGCTGCTTTTTTATTTTGCAAATTTGTCACCATATATTCGGCTAATTTCTCTGCTGCGAGTCTATCGTTAGGAACTGTGCGAAAAACATAGGGGCTAAAATTAGAAATTCCAATAGAAGTGCTAGTAGGAGAAATAGCTACAAGTTCTCCAGAGTTATATTCCTTACCTGCTTCTTTTGTGAGATCGCTAGAAGAATGGCCTACTACAGCTAATACTTTCTTATCGGTAACGAATGCCTTGGCAATATTTCGAGCAGTGAAAGGATTTTCATCATCATTAGCGATCGCTACTTCTAAAGCTTTACCATTGATACCACTATTATTATTATTCACCTCATCTTGAGCTTGAGCAACACCGCGTAGCATCTCTTTAGCAACATTCGGATCAGTACCAATGGGTACGCTGACAGCAATTTTGAGCCTATTTCTATTTTCACGAGCTTTAGCATTATTCAAGTAAATCAATGCTTCTGGGTCTGTTGGTTTAGCTTTGCGATAGCTCTCGAACTTCTCAATAGCAGTTTTACAATCACCATCTAAAAATGCTTTAACTCCAGCTTCTTTATCTGGGTTTTTATCTTGTGTTAAGAGAATTTTTTCACCTAAACTAATTCTGTCATTCGAGCTATATGTCTCTTTATCACAGGAATTTGCAATAGGTGGTTGTCGAAATACATAACCAATCATTATTCCAATCATGCCAACTACTACGTATTGTAAAAGATTGATCTTAGGCAAATATAGAATAATTTTCTTCAGTGGAGGGATTGGGGAAATTTTACGATTCTTAATTTTGTCCACATCTTCATTCTTCAATCTCAATTCTTGTTGTAGCCTTTTTAATTCATCATGATTAATCTCGCTAGTCGGATTATTTTCCTGGGTTATCCTGAGAAATTGTGTCTTATATAAATCCAATCTTCTCAAGTAATCTTTATGAGGTTTTAAAACTTCTGCCTCAATTGCATTAGCTTTGTCAGGTTCTATTTCTAGCCGATTTTGTTGCTCCATTAATGCCACACGTGCGGTCTTAGAAATCTGACCATCATCAGCTATCCAAGACTTAACTATTACCTTGTATATATCTTCCCGGTTGTGAATAGGTGCTTTAGTTAGCACAATGTTAAAACCTTCTTTAATCACCGCTTGAATCTGCGGTTTCATTTCATGTTTACCTTCTTGAACTTTTCTTTGAACATATTGATGTAATTCATTAACAGAAATAAAACCATCATTATTTTCATCAGCTTCACCAGTTTCAATTCCTTGGACTAAATATTGAGTGTAAACAGATTCAAAAGAATACTGAGTTGAAGTGCTAGATGTGAGAACGGCTCGACCTTCTCCACCCAATTGAACCTTCTCAAAATTCAAAGATATATCATCTTCACCTTTAGTACCAGGAGAAAAAGCACCACTAAAGCAGCAATCTAAAATTATGACCTGTCTTCGG
The DNA here is from genome assembly GCF_001672085.1 of Anabaena sp. AL93. NCBI lineage: Bacteria > Bacillati > Cyanobacteriota > Cyanophyceae > Nostocales > Nostocaceae > Anabaena > Anabaena sp. AL93. The sequence continues at coordinate 38,325 of NZ_LJOU01000043.1, forward strand.
GAACGGCTACGATTATCGTTAATGATGTCATGGACAAAATCGGCTGGAACTGTGGAGGCTCTACTCAGTTCTCCCTGTTCATTTTTTCGGGTACTTTTAGTAGCCAAGTAAAGTTTGCCATTATCATGTTTAATCCCATGTCCAGAGAAATAAAGCAGCACAATATCATCTCTTTGACTACCTAAAAACAAGTTCTCAATAGCTGTTTGCATTTGCAGAGGATCAGGATTTAATAGGCATTCCACCTCAAAACCACCAATTTCTGGGTTTTGTAAAACTCGCTGCATGGCTTCAACATCTTTAATTGTCGCTGGCAATGGGTTCAGTCCAGATTCATATTCACTAACTGCAATTAGTAGTGCTACTTTCGCCATCTCGTTATTCTTTCCTTATATTGTGTAATTTCTTAGTTACCTGCAATAAATTTTTGTGCTAATTCCAGTGCTGCTGTTAGTTCTTTCTGACCATTGGCTTTCACTTTCACTTTTTTGCCGTTGACTTCAATTTCCAATTCAATAGTTTTGTTACGCAAGCCGCCCAACCATGCCAACAATTTATAACAATTACTAATAGTGACCTCAGCCTGTAAAGCCCCGACCAAAAAACCACCAACAGATTTACCTCCTTCTGGTACTTCTGTCACTTCTACAAGTCCAGCACTTTCCACATCTAAGTCTTTAATGTCTCGCAGCAGATTCCGTGTTTCCCGTTCCTGCTCCTCTGCATCTAAATCTGGATTGGAAAGAGTAATTGTGAATTTAACATGGGATTCTGAACTCATATTGCACCTGAGAAGTTTTTTTAAAGAGTTGATTATTATGATATATGCTTGTCTGTAATAATACGGGATAAAATCGGAAATTTTTCTAAATTTTCAGCAATTACCTCCATAATCAAATACTTTAAGTAGTGAGACAGAATTAATTACACAATTTCATTGCGTAAGCGTTGCGTGGCGTTAGCCATATGGAACGAAGTGAAATGAAGCAATTCCAAGGGTTGTGATTGCTTCCCTTCGCTCGCAATGACTGTAAATATTTTTGTCCAATTACTTAAGAAAGCTCTAAGTTACTCATGCTGAATGTGGGTTTGACGGAAAAAACTTCTGTTCTTCCCTCCCCTGCCCCCCCCTACTTCCCCTACCTCCCCTACCCCCTACCTCCCCTACCTCTCTTCTCCCCATGCTTCCCCCACGAATGGACACCGGAAAATTTTATCCTGGAAAATGTAGTCTTCTAGGGGCTAAAATTGTTACGATAATTTCAGATTTGTTGTTGAAACCTTGATCCAATCTGAAACCTTAGAATTACTAGAGTGGCCCCGTCTGTGCCAGCACCTTTCCACCTTTGCGGCAACTAAGTTAGGGGCGATAGTTGCGCGTAACCTGCCGATTCCTGAGACTCAGGTAGAAAGTGAACAGTTATTAGCGCAAACCAAAGAAGTTTACGAACTGGAAAGTCGTTTACATCCAGGGTTGTCCTTTGAGGGAATACAGGATATTGGTGATTCCCTGGAACGGGCAATACTCCAAAGTATTTTACCTGGTGAGGAACTGTTGGCGATCGCTACTACCTTGGCAGGAACAAGAAATTTACGTCGTGTTATTGATAATCAAGAAAATGTCCCGGTTTTATCCGATTTAGTTTCCCAATTGCGGACTTACCCCGAATTAGAACAGGAAATCCACCGTTGTATTGATGAACGGGGGCAAGTAACTGATCGTGCTAGTCAGAAAATGGGGGAAATTCGCATAGAATTGCGGAGAATTCGCGGACAAATCACCCAAAAACTCCAAAATATTATTCAAGCTAAATCGGGCGCTGTTCAAGAACAGTTAATTACCCAAAGAAGCGATCGCTTTGTTATCCCCGTTAAAGCCCCCCAAAAGGACGCAATTCCCGGCATTGTTCACGACACCTCTACCAGTGGTGCAACCCTGTATATAGAGCCTAATAGTGTCGTACCATTGGGTAATCAACTGCGGCAAGTCATCAGAAAAGAACAAACTGAAGCAGAAGTAATTCGCCGGACTTTAACAGAGAAGGTGGCCGCAGTTACCCCAGACTTAGAAAGATTATTAGCTATTGTCACCACCTTAGATTTAGCAGTTGCCAAATCCCGTTACAGTCTGTGGATAGGTTCTAATCCCCCACGTTTTGTGAATCGAGAAGACAATGAAATTATCACCTTGCGAAATCTGCGCCATCCCTTGCTAGTCTGGCAACAGCAGCATGAACAAGGAAATCCAGTCGTACCTGTAGATTTGTTAATTAGTCCCCAAATTCGGGTAGTTACAATTACCGGACCCAATACAGGTGGAAAAACTGTCACCTTAAAAACCTTGGGATTAGCCGCTATCATGGCGAAAGTAGGTTTATTTGTTCCCGCCCGTGAACCCGTAGAAATGCCTTGGTTTTCGCAAGTTTTAGCTGATATTGGGGATGAACAATCTTTACAACAGAGTTTATCCACATTTTCAGGGCATATTCGCCGCATTAGTCGAATATTAGAAGCATTAGAGTCAGGAGGTAGGGGCGCAGGGCCTGCGCCCAACAATCAGGAAGAAAAAGAAGAAGGAGTCAGGAGTCAGGAGTCAGAAGTCAGTAGGGGCGGGGAAACCCCGCCCAGAAGTCGGGAGAAAGAAGAAGAAATAAAACTACCAATCCCCAGTCCCCAGTCCCTAGTTCTACTTGATGAAGTTGGTGCAGGTACAGATCCCGTTGAAGGAAGTGCATTAGCGATCGCTTTACTGAAATATCTCGCCAATCATACCCAGCTAACAATGGCTAGTACCCACTTTGGCGAACTCAAGGCATTAAAATACGAAGATCCTCGGTTTGAAAATGCTTCCGTAGAATTTAACGAAACCACACTTTCACCCACTTACCGTCTATTGTGGGGGATTCCTGGACGTTCTAACGCCCTGAGTATTGCCTTGCGTTTAGGCTTAAAACCAGAGGTAGTAGCAGCAGCGAAAACTCAAGTGGGAGAAGCCACAGACGAAGTAAACCAAGTTATCGCCGGTTTAGAAGCCCAACGTCGCAATCAGGAAACCAAAGCCGCCGAAGCCCAAAAATTATTACGTCAAGCCGAAAGATTATATAAAGAAGTTTCTGACAAAGCCGCGTCCTTAGAAGCCAGAGAAAAAGATTTGCGGGCTTCCCAAGAAATCGCCGTTCAACAAGCAATTACCCAAGCCAAAGGCGAAATTGCCCAAGTAATCCGCCGCTTGCAAAAAGGCACACCTAACGCCCAAGATGCCCAACAAGCCACCGCATCCCTAAGTCAAATTGCCCAAAAATACGAACCTGCACCACCACCTAAACCTAAGCCTGGGTTTATGCCGAAAGTGGGCGATCGCGTACGAATTCCCAAATTAGGTCAAACCGCCGAAGTTTTAACAATTCCTGATGCTGACGGCAACTTTAATGTCCGTTTTGGCATCATGAAAATGACAGTCCAACTCCAAGATATAGAATCCTTAGATGGACAAAAACCCGAACCCATAGTTAAACCAAAACCAGCCCCAACGATAGTTACACCACCACCAGCCCCAGCTATTCGTACCTCCAAAAATACTGTGGATTTGCGCGGAAAACGAGTAGCCGATGCCGAATACATCTTAGATAAAGCTATTTCTGAAGCCGCTGGCCCCCTATGGATTATTCATGGACACGGTACTGGTAAACTCAAGCAAGGAGTCCACGTTTTCTTACAACAACACCCCAGAGTTACCCACTACGAACCAGCAGAACAAGCCGATGGTGGTACTGGTGTTACTATTGCTCATATCTAAAGGGAACAGGGAACAGGCAGGGGGCAGGGGGCAGGGAGAAATAACTCCCAATCACCAATTACCCATTCCCAATCTCGTTTCCAAATAGGTAACATTGACATACCTCCTCGTCAATCAGTCCGAGGATTCCTTAACGCTTCATTGGGTTGTGCTATTTCGATTTAGTCTTACCATCCCTCGACGTTCGTTTATAGTCTCCTAATGCCCTATGGCGACTATATCTAGTTTCCCATAAAGCCATCCTAGAAGAACGGGGCTTGTATCCCATATTTTTGGTCACAACTTCTTTCAGCCTGATCATTTATGCTAAAAGTTATGCACTCAACCGCTAATCCGACTATACCAAAATCACCTTGGGAGGATTTAAACCAAATCCCAGTCCCAAACACAACTCAATGGGAAAATATTAAAACTCAGTTAGATTTAGTGCTATTAGCCCTAGAAACCTTAACTGGTATTGGTTCAGAAGCCATGCTGTCAGCCGCAGTTAGTCTGAACTTAGAATCCAAAGTACCAGATCGGGTAGCATTGTGGCGATTGCGGCAGTCCAATCCCCTCCGCAAAAGTCAAGGGGGACGGAAAAAGTTAGATGTGGAAGAAGCGCGATCGCTAGTTCTCATTATCTGCCATCTCGCCAAACAACACCAAGAATTAATTCGTCGGGCTGTAGGTTTATTAGAACAATTGACAGCAAATAAGCAAAAACCTCACCAAGCCGCCCTATTAGGAGACTATATAGACGCTTTTTGTAATACCTACCAAGACCGGATGGAAGAGGAAGAAGCAACATCAACAGATTTGCTGACCAACCTCGCCCTGAAACTGTTAATAAATTTACTCTTTTATAGTGCATCTGGTGGACATCGGCGGTTGTGGTTAGCACTCATAGACCTTTCCACAAAATAATTTGGGATTTTTGATTTTCATTCCCCATCTAAAATCCAAAATAACTATTTTTTTTCTTTGTAATTGTTGTTATGTCTCCATCCAATTCTGTAATTCGTCGCTATACCCCCCCGACTTGTACATTAGAAATATCAGCGCAAAATTCCCCTTTGTCAAGGTGGACAGACAAAACGGTGATTAGTGATCTCAGTTTTAGCTTGCGATTTGATGATCCGCGACTACCAGAAGCAAGTAAAATCCTCATTGAGGGCGATCGCCAGCAACTAGAAATTTTATGTGATGTCGTTACCACCTACGTTCAACAGCTTCTGCAACAATCTGCGGAAGATTTTAGTATTACCTTATTAGGCAGTGATCATCCCCACGCAACATCAGAACCAGAATTAACAGACATTCTCCCATCTCTCCTTCCTACCCAAAATATCCCATCCTTTAAAACCCAAACTTCCCAAACAAAAGCATATTTAGAACCCAGTCATAATTTAACTCATCAACTCTTTTTTGGTGATCTTGCTAACGAAACATCTGGACAAGTAATTGAACTGAGTTTACTACAACTATTTGATTTAGCAACAGCTTTAGACGAATACTCATCTGATATGGTCGTCTTACCAACTACCAGCCATCAAATTATTAAACCGAGTCTACCTCAGTGGGCCCCTATCGCCGCAGTCTTAGTATTAGCAGCCGGTTTAACACCATTCACCTGGCAATATGCCAATAACATTCAGAAAAATCGCCAGAAAGTCGCCAAAAACGCCCTCCAGTCTCCCGAACCAGTTGCTATAGAACCTACTCGACAAGATCCTATACCAACACCGTCTCTGCCGTTAATCACCCCTCAACCCCAACTAACACCACCACTTCCTAACCTGAGTACCCCCGCACCACCCCTTTCCTTTCCTAATGCAACCATCCCAGCCGCACCATCAAAAACATCTCAACCGCCATTAACCATACCATCCGATACTTCCTCCTATCCCCTAACTTCACAAGTTCCCCTACCAGGCATCATCCCCAATGCCAACATCACAAAAGTAACAAAAGCCATCCCCAATGCTTCAACTATTCCCAATAAAAAAGGAATAAATCCCCCCAAATCCAAGAATGTACCATCTGAGATTACCCAACCATCCCAGTCTATTGCCACCATCCCCAACAACAATTTGAGTAATATTCCTAACCTAATTCCCACCCCTGCTGCTGCGGAATTATTGCCAAGTGTTGCCGGAAATACTACCCCACAACAGCCATCTCCAACAGAAAATCAAGATAGTTTAGCAAGCAGATTAAGAACCGCAACCAAACCCACCTCAGATACCCCATCTACTGATAATAAAACGTTATTTGATACACCTCAAATAGCAGAAGCGAGAGAATACCTCAACAAGCGTTGGCAACCACCAACCGGACTTTCTCAAACTCTAGAATATAGTTTAACATTGAGTATTGACGGCAAAATCGAAAGAATTTTACCATTAAATCAAGTCGCCAGAGAATACATTGATAGTAGTGGTATTCCCGAAATTGGCAAACCCTTTGTTTCTAGTAATAAAGCTGGGCAAAACTTGAGAATCCGAGTTATCCTCAGTCCTGATAGCAAAGTGCAAACATTTCCAGAAACACCATAATCATCGAAAATTTGATTTTGGTACTCTACAGTAGGGTGTGTTAGCGACAGCGTAACGCACCATTATTAATAATTTATACTGCAAACGGTTCATAGTTTAACCAAATATGAAACCCCTCTGGTAAACCTCTCCTTTGCACCTCTCCCTAACCCTCTCCTAAGAGGAGAGGGAAAAGGAATAATATTTAATACTGGAGAGGCTTTGAACTTATTCTTTGTATGATAAAAAAGTCCAGCTTCTAGCCGTTTTGAGTATAAGCAGCGATCGCTGGACTTAGCAGATTTTCTAGTCTACTGGCGATTCCTACAGAGCGCTTCGCTATCGCCTCATTTTCTAGTTGGGGGCGATTCTTCTTCTTTGCGTAGTCTCGGTTGATACTCTTTGTAGGCTTCAAGGATGTCGCAACTGCTCTCAGGATAAACCTTACAGCCAAACGAGCAAAGCCGGCAGAGTATTGTTTTGACCTTTAATCATAATGCCTTTAGTTCCTGGCTTAACTGTTATTCCCACACTCGTCCGCAACCAGTCCAACATAGAGGTCATTGTGCCAAAGTATCCGAGTTGGTGTATAATAACAATATTGATATGGTGAGAGAGTGTGCAGTGCCTGAAACCCAGGTTGTTTTTTACCAGGAGGAGGATGGGGAAGTACCTGTTCTGGAATGGTTGACGCGACTTTTAAAAGAAGACCGCAAAGGATATGCAAACTGTGTAGCCCGCATCAAGCAGCTTGCGGCATTAGGATACGAACTGCGTCGCCCTGGAGCGGATTACCTGCGAGATGGAATTTATGAATTGCGGGCAAAGCATATTCGTGTCCAGTACCGGATTTTGTACTTCTTTCATGGGCAAAACGTGGCGATTCTGGCACAAGCCATTACGAAAGAACAAGCAGCAGTACCAGCAATTGATATCGAACGAGCGATAGCGCGAAAGCGTTTATTTGAGGAAAGCCCAGAAGCGCACACTTACCACGAGGATGATGATGATGATGATGTCCAAGACTAAGGATGCGATTAAAATTATCGACAAGATGACTCGTACTGATCCTCAACTTGAGGCAATGGTAGCGGTATCTACCATTAATGCAGAAGTGGCACAGTTAATATATGAAGCCAGAACCAAAGCTGGGTTAACGCAGAAACAGTTGGCTGAACTGATTGGCACAAAACAACCAGTAATTGCACGGCTAGAAGATGCTGACTATGAAGGACATTCTCTTTCCATGCTGCAAAAAATCGCTCATGCTCTTAATCAGCGGTTAGTAATTCATCTGACTCCAATGGATGAGCAGCAAATTGCATAGTGACTGGCACAGGGTAAGGTGAAGTAAAACTTTCAGCCTTTTTGGTATTGAGTTAGGTCGAGGGGGAGTATTATCTCCCGCCCCTCCCAATTAGAACCGGACATACCCGTTTCCGTGTATCCGGCTCCCGACAGTCTCAGGCTTCCCTTTTGCTGGTGTGGATATATTGGTGACAGGATTGATGTACTGCCATCAAATTGTTGGGTTTCCGGTTATTGTGATTGCCATCAATGTGGTGAAGGTGTATATCTTCGTTATCTATAACCCACATTCCGCACCCTTGACTGTCACAAACGGTGATTACGGAGGTAAATTGATGAAAAATGAGTAAAAGAATACATTTATCTATAAAAAAACAAATTTTAGATAGGAAAATTGATTCAGATACATTCTCAATAAGAAGCAATAAAGAATGAGGGTGGTTTCTGGCAGAAAATATAATATAATTTTATTGTTAGTCTATCAAGACTTAATCATAACTTATATCCTTCTAGAAATAAACTTAAAAACAGCATTAAAACTTAAACTCATTAATAAAATCAATGAGTCAAATTGTAT